>JAEVZN010000037.1 GCA_023392205.1 Pseudomonadota bacterium | reverse complement strand
AAGCGGATGTCCGGGGTCGCCAAAAATCTGACGGCGATGCTGGATGACAAATTCCATCGCGGCAAATTCGACGACATCGCCGACCGTGCCGACGCGCCGATCGAGGAAGCGGTGGCGATGATGGTGCGCGAGCGGCTGACCGGCCTTGCGCCGCCGGCTGCGGCGAAGAAGCTTGTGGATCTGTGGCGTCCGATCATCGAGGACAAGGCCGGGCGCGGGCTCGACCGGCTGGAATTCCTGATCGAGGACCAGGCGCGGTTCGGCGACGCCGTGCACGATCTGCTCGATTCCCTCGACATGGGCGAGGATCGCAGCCGCGACTCGGAGGAAGACGAAGACGATTCCGAGCGCAGCGAGGACGACCGCAACCAGTCCGAAGACGGCGAGCAGGGCGATGCGTCGGAATCGGAAGACATGCAGCGCATGTCGATCGAGGAGGCGGAGGCTTCCGCCGACGATGCGCAGGATGCCACCGCGGAAGCGGCCGATGCGCCGTCGTCGGACATGATGGACGATTCCGATCTCGGCGATTCGGAAACACCGTCCGAGCCATGGCGTCCGCGCGCCGGACAGAATGAAAATCGCGGCCCTGAATACGGCGCCTTCATTTCCAAATTCGATGAGGAAATTTCCGCCGAGGATCTTTGCGAACCGGAGGAACTGGACCGGCTGCGCAGCTATCTCGACAAGCAATTGTCGCATCTGCAGGGCGTGGTCGCGCGGCTTGCGAACCGCTTGCAGCGGCGCCTGATGGCGCAGCAGAACCGCGCCTGGGAATTCGATCTCGAAGAGGGCATCCTCGATCCCGCGCGGCTGTCGCGCATTGTCGTCGATCCGATGCATCCGCTCTCGTTCAAGCGCGAGAAGGACACCAATTTCCGCGATACCGTGGTGACGTTGCTGCTCGACAATTCCGGCTCGATGCGCGGACGCCCGATCACGGTCGCCGCCACCTGCGCCGATATTCTTGCGCGCACGCTGGAGCGCTGCGGCGTGAAGGTGGAAATTCTCGGCTTCACGACGAGAGCCTGGAAAGGCGGACAATCGCGCGAAGCATGGCTTGCAGCCGGCAAGCCGCCCAATCCCGGCCGCCTCAACGATCTGCGCCACATCATCTACAAGGCGGCGGATGCACCCTGGCGGCGCGCGCGCAAGAATCTCGGCCTGATGATGCGCGAGGGGCTGCTGAAGGAGAATATCGACGGCGAGGCGCTGAACTGGGCGTACCGGCGGCTGCTGGCCCGGCCCGAACAGCGGCGCATCCTGATGATGATCTCGGACGGTGCGCCGGTCGACGATTCGACCCTGTCGGTGAATTCCGGAAATTATCTGGAGCGGCATCTGCGCTGGATCATCGAAGAGATCGAGACACGCTCGCCGGTCGAACTGATCGCCATTGGCATCGGCCACGACGTCACGCGCTATTATCGCCGGGCGGTGACCATTGTGGACGCCGAAGAACTTGGCGGCGCCATGACCGAGAAACTGGCCGAATTGTTTGCGGAAGATGGCGTGCCGGCCGCGATGCCGATGCGACGGCCGCGCCGGTTGCATTCGTAATGGCTTTGCCGTCCGGCGTCGCGCGAGTCATCGCAGCCACGTTGCTTGCTGTCTGCATGGGTGTCGGCGCCACCCCGCCGGTGCGGGCGGAGGGCGTTGCCAAAGTCACCATCCAGTCGCGGCCGATCGATGCCTTCGATACGCGCGACGTGCAGCGCCTTGAATTCGGCCGGCTCCGGTTTCGCGGCGGGCTGGAATTGTCCGGCGACCACAAGCAATTCGGCGGCTTTTCGGCGATACGCGTCGCGCCGAATGGCAGCGATTTCCTGGCGCTGACCGACCGCGGCTATTGGCTGCGAGGCCGGCTCACCTATCGCGGCGAGGCGCCGTCCGGCATCGTGAATGCCGAGATCGCCCCGATGCTGTACCGCGACGGCCGTCCGATCACCGCTCGCGGCTGGTTCGATGCGGAAGCGCTGGCGGAAGACGGCGCCTCTGTTTACGTCGCGCTGGAGCGGGTGCATCGCATCCTGAAATTCGATTACGGCAAACGCGGATTGCTGGCGCGCGGCACATTGGTGCAGGTGCCGCCGGACATGGCCAAGCTGCCCTCCAACAAGGGCATTGAATGTCTTCTGGTCGCGCCGCGCGGTTCGGCGCAGGCGGGGGCGCTGATCGCCATCTCCGAACGTGGTCTCGATGCGGCCGGAAACATCCGCGGTTTCCTGATCGGCGGGCCAAAGCCCGGTATCTTTGCGATCCGGCCAAGCGACGATTTCGACATCACCGATTGCGCGCTCACGCCGGGCGGCCATCTGCTGATTCTGGAGCGGCATTTCTCGTGGCGTCGCGGTGTCGCGATGCGCCTCCGCAGCGTGCCGTTCGCGGAGGTCACACCCGGCGCCGTGCTTGACGGCGAGGTGCTGGTGTCCGCCGATATGGGCTACCAGATCGACAATATGGAAGGCCTGAGCGTGCACCGTGCCGCCAATGGCGATCTCGTGCTGACACTCATCTCGGACGACAATTTCTCGATGATCCAGCGCACCATCCTGCTGCAATTCACCCTTGCCAGCGAGGAGACGACCGGGAGCGGCGGCGCCGCGAGATCGGGTGCCGCAAACGAAAATCGCCCGTGAACCGGGCGATTTGCAAGTCAGGTCGAATGCAGTTGCGAAACTGCGGGCAGGTTCAGCTGGCCTCGGCAAGCTTCTTGTCGAGCTGACGCTTCAGGTCGAGCGCCTTCGGCGACAATTCGTCCTTGTTGGCCTTCTTCAGAAAGCCGTCCAGGCCGCCGCGATGATCGACAGTCTTCAGCGCGTTCGCGGAAATACGAAACCGCACCGCGCGGTTCAGCGTGTCCGAGGTCAGCGTCACGTTGACGAGATTCGGCAGGAACCGCCGCTTGGTTTTGCGGTTAGAGTGGCTGACCTTGTGTCCGGTCTGTGCCGACTTGCCGGTGAGGTCGCACTTTCGCGACATGATGTTTAATCCTGAATAAGGTCCGTCGCGCCGCCTGGGGCGCAGGCCAGAGATTTCGTTTTCGATTAGCCGCGGACCTATAGAGAGACCGGGCGCGGGCGTCAAGGCAGCGGGTGCGCCGCAACCACACAATCGGCGCATTCGCGGCCAATCGCTTGTGTCCTGAATGGTTTGGCCGGACCGGCCCCGATGCCCCAATTGCCGGGATGAATGCTGTGGGACTGCGACTGAAGAGCCAATTCCCGATCCTGACCCTGACCGTGCTCGCCGCGATCTTGCTCATGGCCGCCGGATCGCCGTCTGCGCTGGCACAGGGACGCCTCGACGCCCGCTATACCGTCACATTGGCCGGGATCAAGCTCGGCGACGGATCCTGGCAGGTCGACGTGCGGGATGACCGGTTTTCCGCCACCGCCAGCGGGTCGAGCGCGGGCCTGGCCCGGATGTTCAGTTCCGGAACCGGTACAACCCGCTCACGCGGCGCGGTCCGAAATAACCGCTTCGTACCGGACGATTACACCGTCTCCCTGAAATGGGGCCGCCGTAAATCCGAAGACCTGCGGATGAAAATGGACGGAGGGCATGTCAAGGACGTGTCCATCGAGCCTCCCCGGCCCGACCATCCCAACCGGGTGAAGGTGACCGATGCGCATCGCCGCAATGTGTTGGACCCCATGACCGGCTCGTTGCTGCGGGTGCCGGGCAAGGGCGATCTCATGGCGCCGCAGGTGTGCGAGCAGCAGACCCCGGTTTTCGACGGGCAGATGCGCTACGACCTGAAAATGGCCTACAAGCGCATCGAGCAGGTCAAGGTGGAGGGGTATTCCGGACCTGCTCTGGTCTGCGCCCTCTATTTCGCCCCTCTCGCCGGCCATATCCCCGATCGCAAGGGCGTCAAATATCTTGTCGAGCAGCGCGATATGGAAACCTGGCTGATCCCGCTTGCCGGGACGCGGGTGATGATCCCGTTCCGGGTTGTCGTTCCCACCCCGCTGGGTCAGGGAATCCTGCAGGCCACCGCGCTCAATATGTCGCCGGTCCCCAGCCGTGCCAGCCTGCAAACGGATTGAACGCCTTGCGTCTGTCGCATCGCAGCCCAGATAAGGCAGGCGGCGCGCTTGACTCTTCGGATTCGCGCGCGACGGAATTGGAAAGTTCGACGCGGCACGACGGGTGCACGGAATCGTGCCCCAGATACCGGATCTTGGGGCTCTCGCTGACGCCGCTCCAGATATAGCGGGAACGAATCCGGACTCATCACGAGTCTGCGATTCGACCGCGATTCGTTCCAGACTCGTTCTGTTCCCTCGCAGACGGTACCGCAGCCCGGCCGGATTGTTGCGTTCCGGGACAGATCGGTCCAAAGCTGCCGTTCTTTTGCAATTCCGAAGCGCCGGATTGCGGGAAATGTTCGTTCAGTCCACCGTGCGCTCCGGTTGCTGGATTCTTGATGCCGATCAGTTTTTCGACAGGTGCCCGAAGCGACGACCGCAAGCGCGGCGCCGGCGTTACCGCAGTCCTGGGGCCGACCAATACCGGCAAGACCCATCTCGCCATCGAACGGATGCTGGCGCATTCGTCGGGCATGATCGGGCTTCCGCTGCGTCTGCTGGCGCGCGAGGTCTACAACAAAGTGGTCGACCGCATCGGTCCGGATTCCGTTGCGCTGATCACCGGCGAAGAGAAGATCAAGCCACCGAATCCGCGCTTCTGGGTGTCCACTGTCGAAGCGATGCCGCGCGACCTCGATCCCGCCTTCATCGCCATCGACGAAATCCAGATCGCCGCCGATTTCGAACGCGGCCATGTCTTCACCGATCGCATCCTCAATCGCCGTGGCCGCGAGGAGACGCTCATCCTCGGCGCCGCCACGGTGCGGCCAATGGTCGAAAAGCTGTTGCCGGGTGCGAATATCGTGTCGCGGCCGCGGCTGTCGCAACTCACCTATGCCGGCGACCGCAAGCTGACGCGTCTGCCGAGCCGCTCGGCCATCGTCGCCTTCTCGGCCGAAGAGGTCTATGCCATCGCAGAACTGATCCGCCGTCAGCGCGGCGGCGCCGCAGTAGTGCTCGGCGCGCTGTCGCCGCGTACCCGCAACGCCCAGGTGGCGTTGTACCAATCCGGCGATGTCGATTATCTGGTCGCGACCGATGCCATCGGCATGGGTCTCAATCTCGATGTCGACCATGTGGCGTTCGCGTCCGACAGGAAATTCGACGGCTATCAATTCCGGCATCTGAACCCGGCCGAACTCGCGCAGATTGCAGGACGTGCGGGCCGCGCCACGCGCGACGGCACATTCGGGACCACGGGGCGTTGCGCCCCATTCGACGATGAACTGGTGCAGCGGCTGGAGAGCCACTCCTTCGACGCGCTGAAAATGCTGCAATGGCGAAATTCGGATCTGGATTTCTCGTCGATCGGCGCGTTGCAGGCGTCACTTTCGGAATTGCCCAGCGAGCAAGGCCTCACGCGGGCGCCGCTGGCCGAGGATTTTCTGGTGCTTGAGCACGCTGCACGCGACGACGCGGTGCGCGACTTTGCGACCTCACGCGCTGCGGTCGAAAGGTTATGGGCGGTGTGTCAGGTTCCGGACTACCGGAAGATTGCGCCCGCCAATCATGCCGAACTTGTCACCACCCTCTATGGATTTCTGATGAGAGAGGGTAAAATCCCCGACGACTGGTTCGGCCAACAGGTATCGCAGGCGGATCGAACCGAGGGCGATATCGATTCTCTTTCCACGCGGATTGCGCATGTACGGACCTGGACCTTCGTTGCCAACAGGCCGGACTGGCTTGGCGATCCCGATCACTGGCAGGGCGTAACGCGCAATGTTGAAGACCGGCTTTCAGACGCCCTTCACGAGCGCCTCACTGCGCGTTTTGTCGATCGCCGCACCAGCGTATTGATGCGGCGTCTGCGCGAGAACACCACATTGGATAGCGAAATCTCAAAGACCGGTGAAGTCACCGTTGAAGGCCATCAGGTTGGCCGGCTCGAAGGCTTCCGCTTCGTGGCGGATGCATCGGCCGGAGGGTCGGAAGCCAAGGCATTGCATGCTGCGGCACAGAAAGTTCTGGCGAGCGAAATCGATGCCCGCGCCGGCCGGCTCTCGCAGGCGCCCGACGATCAATTCGTCCTGACATCGGACGGCACCATCCGCTGGACCGGCGATGCCGTTGCCAAGCTCACGGCGGGCGAGGAGATCATGCGGCCGCGCGTGCGCGTTCTTTCCGACGAGCAACTGACCGGATCGGCCCGCGAGCAGGTGCAGGCGCGCCTCGAATTGTGGACCAAGGCGCATATCGAGAAGCTGCTCGGTCCGTTGACGGCGCTCGGTGACGCAGAAGATGTGACCGGCATCGGACGTGGCGTCGCCTATCGTCTGATCGAAGACCTCGGTGTGCTGGAACGCCAGAAGGTGTCCGAGGATGTGAAAGGGCTGGAGCAATCCGCCCGCGCATCCTTGCGCAAATACGGCGTGCGCTTCGGCGCCTATCATCTCTACATTCCGCCGCTGCTGAAGCCGGCGCCGCGCACCCTCGCGACATTGCTCTACGCGCTCAAGCACGATACCGGCGAGATGCGGGGGCTCGACGAGGTGCAGCAACTGGCGGCAAGCGGGCGCACCTCGATCGCAGCCGACAAGGAAATTCAGAAGAATCTCTACCGCGTGGCGGGCTATCGCGTGTGCGGCGAGCGTGCCGTGCGGGTCGATATTCTGGAGCGTCTTGCCGATCTCATCCGGCCGGCGCTGGCTTGGCGCGACAATTCCGGGGGCGTGAAGCCCGCAGGCGCGCTTGACGGCACCGGCTTCACCGTCACCGTCGGCATGACCTCGCTGGTCGGATCGTCCGGCGAGGATTTCGCGTCCATTCTCCGCTCGCTCGGCTATCGGATGGAGCGACGGCCCAAGCCGCCGGAGCCGGCGCCGACGCCAATCGTCGTTGCAACCGGCGAGGGCACGGCCGACGCTGCGGGGTCCGATGCGACTGAGCCCGATACATCTGCGCCCGATACCGTCGTGCCTGATGAAGGCACTGCGGACGATGCCGGGGCGGCAGCGGCTGAGACGGCCGAGCCTGTTGCGCCGGTTGAGAATGCCGAAGCTGCGCAGGCGGCCGCGCAGGTGTCCGACAACGCCATTGCATCGCCGCTCTCTGTCCCGG
>JAEVZN010000559.1 GCA_023392205.1 Pseudomonadota bacterium | reverse complement strand
CGGCAAGGGCTATCAGGACGTTGAGCATCGCCTCGGCCTGGTCGTGGGTCTCATAGACGGTCGTGATCCTGAATTCGTCATGCAGCCTGCGGATCTCGAAACGCATCTCCTCGCGCAGACCGGCATCGAGGTTTGACAGGGGCTCGTCGAGCAGGAGGACGCCCGGCTCCACCACCATTGCACGCGCCAGTGCCACGCGCTCCTGCTGGCCGCCCGACAATTCGGCGGGATAACGATGCGCGAGATGGCGCAGCTTGACGATATCCAGCATGCGGCCGACCCTTTCGGCCATCGTCGCGGCGGGGATTTTGCGCAGGCCCAGACCGAAGGCGACGTTCTGCTCCACCGTCATATGCGGCCAGATCGCATAGCTCTGGAAGATCATCGACATGTTGCGCCGCTCGGGTGGACGGCTGGTTGTGGGCGATGACAGGATCTCCCCGTTCATTGCGATGGTGCCTGCACTTGGCTTGATGAAGCCTGCAATCATCCGCAGCGTCGTCGTCTTGCCGCAGCCGGACGGACCGAGCAGCGACAGAAACTCGCCCTGCTTCAGTTCGATATTGACGTCCTCGACCGCGACATTCCTGCCGAAGACGCGGCCGATGCCGCTCAGGGACAAACGGGATTGGCTTTCCACGCCTCAATCGCTCCTGCGTTCCATGAAATCGCGCCCCATCAGCAGATAGCCGAGCCCCACAATGGCGACGATGATCACCAGCAGCAGCAATCCGAAGGCCGCCGCCGGTTCGAGAACCCCCTCGTCGGTCAGGTTGAGCAGCATCACCGACATGACACGCGTATTCGGTCCGTAGAGAAAGACCGCAGTCGAAATCTCGCGGGTGGCAGGGATAAACCCCAGAAGCCACGCGCCGAACAATGTGCCTTTCAGCATCGGCGCAACCACCTTGCGGATGGCGGTCATGCGGCCGCCGCCCAGGATACGCACCGCTTCTTCCATCTCGGGATTGACCCCGCGGATGCTGGCCGAGGCATTGGCATAAGCGATCGGCAGGAAGCGCGTGGTGAAAGCGAGGATCATTATCGCGGCGGTGCCATAGAGCGCGAAAGGCGGCGGCGCATAGGCGGCATAGAAGCCGATGGCCAGCACAATGCCCGGCACGACGAAAGGAGCGAGGCACAGGAAGGCCAGCACACCACCGAACGGCATCAGCTTGCGATTGACGATATAGGCGATGGCCAGCGCCAGCAGCAGCGCCAGGGTCGCCGATGCGCCCGCGAAATAGAACGAGTTCAGCGTCGCCTGCCATGTCGCGGAATTGCCGAACAGGATGTAATGGAAATTCTGCAGCGTGAAATTCCCGGCATCGAAGCCCCGACCCCAGGCCTTAGCAAAGGCCGCCTGCATCAATACGATGACCGGCAAGATGGTCGAGAGAAGACAGACGAAGAAGCATCCGCCAAACGCCACCCAGCGCCAGGGACCAAGCTCGATCCTGCGCCGGTCGCCGCCCTTCCCGGTCATGGTCACATGGCCGCGCCGTCCGATGATGCGCTGCTGCAGGAGATAGAGCGCCACCGTGATAGCGAGGAGCGGCAGCGCATAGGCGGCCGCCACTTCGACCCGTACCGGATAGGAGAAGAATTCAAGGAGCTGCGTGGTCACCACATTATACCGCGCGGGAATGGCGATCATCGCCGGCGAGCCGAACAACGCGATGGCTTCAAGGAACGTGATGATGGCGCCGCCGAGAATGGCCGGCAGCACCAGCGGCAGGGTGATGCGGAAGGTGGTGCGCCAGATGCCGGCACCATGGATATTGGCGGCATCCTCCATTTCCGAGGACACCGTGTCGAGCGCGGTCGAGGTGAAGACGAACAGGTAGGGATAAGAGTAAATGGCGATAATGAAAACGAGACCGGGAAACGAGAAGATATTGAACAGCGCCCAGTCGGCTCCGGTCAGCGATCGGAAACCTGCATTGATCCAGCCGGCATTGGGGCCGGCGAGAAAGATCCAGGCCAGCGCGCCGAGATAGGGCGGCGTGATGAAGGCCCCGAGCGTCAGGAGCCGAATGGTCATCTTGCCCGGCATGTCGGTGCGCGACACTGCCCAGGCCATCGGTACGGCAATGGCCGTACAGAGCGCGCAGACGGCAAGCCCCATGATCAGCGTATTGGTCAGTGCCGTGACGTAACGCGCACGCCCATAGGCCGCCGCGAAATTACCGAGTGTAAAGCCGCCGGTCTCCGGATCGATCAGGCTGGATATGAGCAGCCGCAGCAGTGGATTGACGACCAGAAAGATCAGAATCGCGACCAGCACAATCCACAACAGGATGCTGGGTTCGAGATTGCGCAGTCTGGCCGTCAATCCGCTCATCGTTCGGGGCTAGCTCTTCGCTTCCGACATCACCCGGCTTCCGAAATCACCCGGCGGTCACTGCCCAAAAATGTCGCGCCAGATCTCGGCCACCGCGGGAATGCCGGTGGTGGTTTCCTCAAGTGAAGGCGTGATCAGCTTCACCTCGGTGACGGACTTGACGCCCTTGAGCGGCTTCACGTCATCGCGCATCGATTCGTAACGCGCCTTGACCATGATCTCGTTGAATTCCTTGCCCTGAAGGAATTCCAGGAATAGCCGCGCCGCGGCCGGATGCGGAGCGTTGGCGAGCACCGCAGACGGGGTGGCGATGAAGATCGAACCATCAGCCGGATAGGTAATGGCCAGCGGATTGCCCTTGTCGGCACTCTCGATGATCGGCGCGATCGGGATCGGTGAGACAAGGCGTTCACCGGAGCCGAGCAGCCCCACCGCATCCTGCAGCGAGCGGCTTACCTGCGGGCGCATCTTTTCCAGCCGCTGCAGATATTCCTTGCCATAGAGCTTGTGCATCTGCGCGGCCCAGTTGCCGGCAAAGCCGCTGAAGCCCGGATGGCCGAGCGCAAGCTGGCCTTCCCATTTTGGATCGAGCAGATCCTTCCAGGTCTAGGGGATATCGTCGCCCTTCACCTTGTCTGTGTTATAGGCAATCACGATCACGCTCGCGACGGTGGCGTGATAGAAATCGTCCGGATCGAGATTGCGAAACGGCTCCAGCAATTCCTTTTCGGTGACGGTCTGGTATTTGGCGAGCGCGCCCTGCTTTTTCAGGGTGACGAAATTGCCGAGATCGACCGATGAGAACACGTCGGCATTGGCGACCTTCTGCTTCAGGTCCTGCGCCAGCCGCTGGAACATGATCTGCGAGGCGGCCCGCACGACATTGACCTTTATGCCGTATTTCTCGGTGAAGGCCTTGCCGGTGGTCTCGGCATTGCGGCCGTCAATCGAGGCGACATACCAGGTGAGTTCGCCTTCCTTCTTGGCATCCTCGATCAGCTTGCTCAGATCGGCGCTGGCCGGCGTCGCCGCAAGGCTGCCCACTAAGATGGCGGCAGCGGCCCATCCGGCCGCGATGGCTTTACGCATCTCTCTCTCCCATGTTGCGTCCGGATCTTGCGCCCGGCATCCGATGTGTGACTTTGCCTATAGCGCGTCAGGATGGCTATCGCCAATTTGCCGCGACGCATGGCGGTTGCGCCTGCTATGAACACGCGCAGAATGCGTTGACAGATCAAACACCAAGCACGGAACCTTACAGGGAGACGGACATCACATGGCGAAATCCAAGGACGCGGCGAAATCCGGCAAAGACAAGAGGTCAGAAGACAAGCGCGGCGCCGAAAGGAAGTCAGGCAAGAAATCCAAAGGCACAAGCCGCGCCGAACGCGAATCCAGAAACGAGACCTTTGCGCGCGGACTGGCCGTCCGTCACGAGATGTGGGGCGATGGCGGCTCGACCGACCAGATCAATGCCGCCGGCGATTTCATCTGGCCGTTGCAGGAGGTCGTGACGAAATACTGCTTCGGCGAAACCTGGACGCGCCCGAAATTGTCGCGGAAGGTGCGCTCGATGATCACGCTCGCCATGCTGGTGGCGATGGCGCGCCCGCACGAACTGAAAGTGCATATCGAGGGTGCGATCGCGAACGGCGTCAGCGTCGACGAGATCCAGGAAATTCTCCTGCATGCGATGGTCTATTCCGGCGTCCCGCGCGGCGTGGAAGGATTCCGTGCAGCGGAAGAAAAGCTGAAAAGCATGGGACTGGCCTGAACGAGCCGGCCCTTGAGGGAGAAAAGCGCATGACAAAAATCGCCACGGTGGGCTTCATCGGCATCGGCAATATGGGCGCGCCGATGGCCGCCAATGTCAAAAAAGGCGGCTTCGATGTGGTCGCGTTCGACCTCGACCCTGCCCGCGCGCAGGCCTTTGCCAGGGCACATCACGCGCGCGCGACCGAGAGCCTCGCCGAACTCGGCCAGTCCTGCGATGCCATCGTCACCATGCTGCCCACGGGCCGCGAGGTGCGCGACGCCTTGTTCGGGATGCAGGACGGCGCATTGGCGGCGAACCTGAAAGCGGGCGCGATTGTCATCGACATGAGTTCGGCCGATCCGGTCGGCACCCGCACGCTGGGCGCCGAACTTGCCGCGCGACAACTGCATCTGGTCGATGCGCCGGTCTCCGGTGGCGTGGCGCGCGCCATCGACGGCTCGCTCGCCATTATGATCGGCGGCGAACCTGAAGCCGTCGCGGCGGCGAGGCCGGTGCTGGCCTGCATGGGCGCGAAATTGTTCGAGGTCGGCAGTCTCGGCTGCGGCCATGCCATGAAATGCCTGAACAATTTCCTCGCCGCCACGAGCTTTGCGGCGGCCAGCGAAGCGGTCCGCGTCGGCCGGCAATTCGGGCTCGATCCGGAAATCATGGCCGATGTCATCAATGTCTCGACCGGACGCAGCTTCGCTTCCGAGAGCCTAATCAAGCAACATGTGCTGAGCGGCACCTTCGGCACCGGCTTCGCGCTCGGCCTGCTCGCCAAGGATGTCGGCATCGCCCGCGATCTCGCCGACCAGATCGGTGTCGAGGCACCGGTTGTGGACCTTGTCTGCAGCCTCTGGGCCGACGCGCGCGACGCGCTGGGTGGCGATCAGGATCACACCCGCGCGGCTCTGCATTGGGAGCAGCGCGCCCTGCCCCCGGCCGCGGAATAAGCACCGCCGCAACACAAAGGTGGGCAGCAATCCGCCGCCCACCCGATGTCTTCCCGCTGGAGAAAAGACCATTCCGGCGCTAGCCTGATGCCTTCGGATCGCCGGGACAAGGCGACCCTTCGGGAGGATGACGAATGAAACGTATTGCCCTTTATGCGGCAGCGGGTTCGCTCGCCGCCATTGTTGCAGGACCTGCGCTCGCGCAGGACAAGCCGGTCGATCTGCGCTTCGGCCATTGGGTGCCGCCATCGCACCCGATGCATCCGGCAGCGGAAGCCTGGGCGGAGTCCATCAACAAGGCTTCGAACGGGACCATCAATATCAAAATCTATCCGGCGCAACAGCTCGGCAAGGCCTTCGACCATTACAACATGGCGCGCGACGGCATTGCCGATATCGCGCATGTGAATCCGGGCTATGAGCCCGGTCGCTTCCCGATCATGGGCCTCTCCGAGTTGCCCTTCATCTTCGCCAATTCGACGGCCGGCAGCGCGGCGCTGGATGCCTGGTATCGCAAATACGCCGACAAGGAGATGAACGACGTCAAGTATTGCCTCACTTTCGCGCACGATCCGGCCACCTTCCACACCGTGAAGAAAAAGGTCACGGTGCCGGGCGATGTCAAAGGCATGAAGATCCGGCCAGCCAATGCCACGATCGCACGGTTTATCGTCCTGCTTGGCGGCACCAACGTCCAGGCCTCCGCGCCGGAAGCCCGCGACGTCCTCGAGAAGGGTGTCGCGGAGGGCATTACGTTCCCGTGGGGCTCGATCGTGCTGTTCGGCATCGACAAGGCCACCAAATACCATCTCGATGCGCAGCTTTATGTCACCGAGCAGACCTGGGTGCTGAACAAGGCCAAGTATGAGGCCATGTCGCCTGCACAGCGCAAGGTCATGGACGAGCATTGTACCCCGGAATGGGCGGAGAAGATCGCAACGCCCTGGGCCAAGATGGAATCCGGCGGACGCGACAAGATCAAGGCGCAGGCCGGCAAGGAGGTCTATCCGCTGACCCCCGACCAGCTGGCCGAATGGCGCAAGGCCGCCGAACCGCTGAAGGCGGAATGGGAAGCTGCAGTCAAGAAAGCCGGTCACGATCCGGCTGCGATCTACAAGGATCTGCAGGACGAACTCAAAAAGCGCAACGCCGCCTATTGATACCTGCGACCCCAATATGTGAGACCGGCGCGCCACAGGTCGCCGGTCTCTTTTGCTGCATGCGCGAATGAAACCTCACGCGCGATGCGACACAGAATTCGCTGGACAGTTATCTCCAGACGCTAGGCGCGGCCGGATACGGCCGCTAGATTTACCGCTGCATTCCGCGGACAGCGCAATCTCGCGGCAATGGATCGGCCCACGCCGGGCCGAAAGATAGTGCACTGCGCCTCAAGGGGGAGATGAGGCTGATGTCCTACCGTCCACCATCGCAATATTACATACCGGGTCTGGCAAAGCTTTACGCCGGCCTCGATGCCTGGGCTCACGTGTTGATCCGTGTATCGCTCGGGCTGATCCTGATCCCGCATGGCATGCAGAAATTGTTCGGATCGTTCGGCGGTCCGGGCATGAATGGCTTCATCGGGCTTTTGCAGAAGGTCGGTTATCCGATGGCACCGCTCTGGGCGTGGCTGATCGCGCTTTTGGAATTCGGCGGCGGCATCCTGCTGGTTATAGGCCTGTTCACCCGGCCGGTCGCCTTTATCGTTTTGATCTTCATGCTTGAAGCGGCCCGCTTCCATATGGGCGTGGGCGGCTTCTTCTGGACCGCGCGGGGCAACGAATACCCGCTGATCCTAGCAGCGATGTCGATCTATCTGCTGATCCGCGGCGGTGGCCCCTATTCGGTCGACGCGAAGATGGGCAAGGAGTTCTGACCCGGCGGCGGGCCTGAGCACGCTTGCATCCGCAGGTGCTGCTCAAACGGGAAAAGCGCGGGATCGCTCCCGCGCTTTTTCTTTTTTTTTCCGGATCCAAATGGTTTCAGCGTTACGTCGCCGCCGGCGGCGGCAGTTTTGCCGTGCGCCGCACGACCTGCACGCTCATCTCGCCGATCTCCTCGATGCGGCAATACATCACATCCCCCGCCTGGACCGGACCGACGCCTTCGGGCGTGCCGGTCATGATGATGTCGCCGGGATAGAGCGTGTAGAAATTCGAGCAATAGGAAATCAGCTTTGCCACACCGAAGATCAGCTGGCTGGTATTGGCCTTCTGCCGCATGACGCCGTTGACGGTCAGTTCCATTTCCAGATTGTCAGGATCGGCGATCTCGTCGGCCGTGACGAAATATGGTCCGACCACAGAGAAGCGGTCGAGCGACTTGCGCAGCGACCGCTCTTCGGGGCCGCGGATGGTCATATCGAGACCGAGCGTGTAGCCGGCAATGTATTTCAGCGCCCCCTCTTCCGGAACGTCGAAACACGTCTCACCGATGATGGCGGTCAGTTCGATTTCATGATCGGTGCGGCGTTCCTTCTCGACCACCGCCACGGGTTCCGAGGGACCGCAGAGCGACGAGTTCGCCTTCAGGAAAACGCCATAATGATCGATGGTCTTGATGGTCTTGCCGAAGCTGATCTGCTGGTCCTTGTTCGCCTCGTCGATATGGGCGTGATAATTGACCGGTGCGCCGATCACCTTAGAAGGGTTCGGCACGGGATTGAGCAGCTTGACGGAGGACATCGGTACGCCCTCGACACGATCGGCCGCAGCCTCCATGTCGCCGCGCAATTGCGGTAGCGCGGCGATCAGCGGATCGTAGGCGGGCAACGGCCAGCGAACGGCCGGCAGCTTGTCGAGCACCGTGCTGACATCGTGAACGCGATCGCCCCGGACGATTCCGAGGCGATCATTGTCAAAACGGCAAAAACGCATTGGACCTTCTCCGCGTATTGCCGGCGCAGATCGCGCCGGCCGCGGCCAGTCAATGCGCCGCGCTCAGTTGGTTTTCACCCCGGTCTTTTTCACGACATCGGCCCATTTGTCGATATCCTTGCGCAGATAGTCGTCGAATTCCTTCGGCGACATGCTCATCGGCACCGCCCCCTGCTTGGCCCAGGCGGCGCGCACGTCGGGACTGTTCACCACCTTGGTGATTTCCGCATTCAGCTTGTCGACAATGGCCTGCGGTGTCTTGGCCGGCGCCACGATGCCGAGCCAGATCGTGGCCTCGTATCCCGGCACGCCCGCTTCCGCCACGGTCGGAATGTCCGGGGTCAGGTCGGAGCGCTTGGTCCCTGTGGTGGCCAGCGCCTTGACCTTTCCGGCCTTGGCATTCTCGGTCATTGTGGTCACGGCGTCGAATGCCATCTGCACGTGTCCGCCCATGACGGAATTACGCATCTCGCCGGATGCCTTGTGCGGGACATGCACGATATCCGTACCGCTCATGGCTTTGAACAATTCGCCGGCCATGTGATACGGCGTGCCCGGACCGGACGAGCCGTAATTCAATTGTCCCGGCTTGGATTTTGCGAGTTCGACGAATTCCTTGACGTTGCCCGCCTGCACGGACGGATGCACGACCAGCATCAGATCGGAAGAATTGATCGGCGCCACCGCCACGAAGTCTTCCATCAGCTTGAACGGCTTGTTCGGCGTCAGCG
>JAEVZN010000529.1 GCA_023392205.1 Pseudomonadota bacterium | reverse complement strand
CCGAGACCGGCCAAACGGTGCGCGCGATCGAGGTGCCCGCCCATGCCGGCACCGCCTTCGACGGCACGCATCTCTACCAGATCGCCGAGAAGAAGATTCAGAAGATCGACCCGAAGACCGGCCGCGTGCTCGCCACCATCCCGTCTCCGGGCGAGGGCAAGGATTCCGGCCTGGCCTGGGCGGAGGGCACGCTCTGGGTCGGCCAATATCGCAACCGGGCCATTCATCAGGTCGATCCGGAAACCGGGGCAATCCTTCGCACCATCCACTCCAACCGCTTTGTCACCGGCGTCACCTGGCTTCAGGACGAGCTCTGGCACGGCACATGGGAGGGCGAGGAAAGCGATCTGCGCCGCATCGATCCGCAATCGGGCGACGTTTTGGAAACGATCGACATGCCGCCCGGCATCGGAGTCTCGGGTCTGGAATCCGACGGACGCGACCGCTTCTTCTGCGGCGGCGGCAACAGCGGCAAGGTGCGCGCGGTCCGCCGGCCGAGATGAGGCGCACGCGCGGAATGGATTCGCACAGGCGTTCACGATCTCGCGGGCGCGCGGGCAGTCGCGCGAGCGCCGCTGCAAAGCCACGCTTGCGTCGGCGCTGCGCAAGCGCGGTCGGATATTAACATCCCCGTAATCTCTGAAGTTTTTTGGCCCGCCAGCACGCATAGTGCTTGCGAAGCGGGGGCAAATACCCTATTTGCGCTGTTGCCCAATTTCGCACGTGCCTGTGGTCGCGTGTCGGTCGGTAGGTAGCGGGACAAGAGGCCCGCCAGCCGCCTGGAGAGACAAAATTCTCTACGGAGTGTCTCTCCAAGAAAATCAGACCGGCAGCCGGAGGCGAAACCGGCGAACTCAGTTCTCCGCTGAGGACGCGACTTAAAGCAACGACGGAGCGGGCTTTTTTGGCTATCGCCGGCTGTCCATAAGCCGGTCTGGTTCCGAAAGGGCTTGTCCATCATTGCCAGGTGTGCGGACGGGGTCTCCCCTTCCAATCCACGGCAGCAATGTCCGATGTCGAGCTTTGCGCTTGTCGTGTCCTCCATCGCACGACTGCGCGGGATCGCCGTCTGACACTCACTCGGATGCGCGAGTTCGCGCGTCCATAAGCTGTTTTGGGGAAGACGATGACCGACCGTATTCGCGAATTTCTTCGCAACCGCGCCGACGATGGGCCCGTGCTGGTGGTCGATCTCGACGTCGTGCGCGAGAACTACAACACTTTTGCTAAGGCGCTGCCCGACAGCCGTGTGTTCTATGCCGTGAAGGCAAACCCGGCGCCGGAAGTGCTGTCCTTGCTTGCCTCGCTGGGCTCCTGCTTCGACACCGCCTCGGTCGCCGAGATCGAGATGGCGCTCGCGGCCGGTGCGTCGGCCGATCGCATCTCCTATGGCAACACCATCAAGAAGGAGCGCGACATTGCACGCGCCTTCGCGCTGGGCATCCGCCTGTTTGCGGTCGACTGCAAGGCCGAGGTCGAGAAGGTGGCGCGCGCTGCGCCTGCGGCAAAGGTATTTTGCCGCATCCTGTGCGACGGCGCGGGCGCCGAATGGCCGCTCTCGCGCAAGTTCGGCTGCGAGCCTGCAATGGCCGCGGACGTGCTTGAGCACGCGCACCGGCTCGGCCTGGAAGCCTATGGCGTCTCGTTCCATGTCGGTTCGCAGCAGCGCAACCAGCATGCCTGGGACCGTGCGCTCGCGCAGGCGGCTGCGGTGTTCCGTGAATGCGGCGAGCGCGGGATCAACCTGTCGATGGTCAATCTCGGCGGCGGCTTCCCGACCAAGTACCTGAAGAACGTGCCGACGGTCCGCACCTACGGCTCGGCCATCTTCCGGGCCTTGCGCAAGCATTTCGGCAACCGGATCCCGGAGACCATCATCGAGCCGGGACGCGGCATGGTCGGCAATGCGGGCGTGATCGAGACCGAAGTCGTCCTCGTCTCCAAGAAGAGCGAGGAAGACGACGTGCGCTGGGTCTATCTCGACATCGGCAAGTTCGGCGGTCTCGCCGAGACGATGGACGAGTCGATCCGCTACCCGATCAAGACGCCGCGCGACGGCGCCGAGATGACGCCGTGCATTCTCGCAGGCCCGACCTGTGACTCGGCCGACGTGCTGTACGAAAAGCAGCCCTACCCGCTGCCGGTCTCTCTTGAGATCGGTGACAAGCTGCTGATCGAAGGGACCGGCGCCTACACGTCGACCTACTCGGCAGTGGCCTTCAACGGTTTCCCGCCGCTGAAGACGATTCACATCTGATCGCTCCGCGATCGGGCCACATCTGATCGCTCCGCGATCAGGTGACATCTGACAACGACGGGAGTCGGCCGGTGCGGCCGGCTCCCCTTCCCTCACATTCAGGACTGTAGCGGTTCCGCGGCGCGCGGAGCCTTGGAAGGAGTTTGGCCATGATCGCCATTCGCCAGGAGCGGAAAACCGATGCGGCGGCGCGCGAGCAATTGCTCGACCGCGCCTACGGCCCGGCCCGTTTCACCAAGTGCTCCGCGCGCTTGCGGGAGGATCGGCTACCTGCCCATGGACTGGCCTTCGTGGCGAGCGAACGCGGCGCCATCGTCGGCACCGTGCGCCTGTGGGACGTGTCGGCCGGTCCCGGCTGCCGCGCGCTCATGCTCGGCCCGCTGGCGGTGTCGCCCCTGCATCAGAACAAGGGAATCGGGGCGAAGCTGATGCAGCAGGCCATCGCAACCGCGCGCATGCGCGGCCACGGCGCGATCCTGCTCGTCGGCGATGCGCCCTATTACGGCCGCTTCGGATTCTCTGCGGAGAAGACCGCATCGCTGTCGATGCCGGGGCCCTACCGGCAGGACAGGCTGCTTGCGCTTGAACTTAACGCCGGCGCG
The DNA here is from genome assembly GCA_023392205.1 of Pseudomonadota bacterium. Taxonomy (GTDB): domain Bacteria; phylum Pseudomonadota; class Alphaproteobacteria; order Rhizobiales; family Xanthobacteraceae; genus Pseudorhodoplanes. The sequence continues at coordinate 2,370 of JAEVZN010000529.1, read as the reverse complement.
CTCGACGCAGCGCAGGGCGTGATCGCCGCCACCGGCCGCATGGCTCCGAAGCCCGCATTGGGTATTGCGGGCGCTACGACCAGCAGGGCTGCCAAAAGCCCGACACCGCGCGCAGCCTGATTTGCGTCGTTTGACCTGGGCGGGTATCGCAGAGGCGCGATGCCCGCCCATTCTATTTTCATTTTCTGACTGGAGTGACGCGAGATGACCGACTGGCCCGTATATGGCAAAATCGACGGTCCCATTGTCATAATCGGATTTGGCTCGATCGGGCGCGGCACGCTGCCGCTGATCGAGCGGCATTTCGAATATGACAAGTCCCGCATGGTGATCATCGATCCCGATCCGCTCAACAAGTGGATCGCGGACGAGCGCGGCATCCCGTTCATCCAGAAGCATGTGACGCGCGAGAACTACAAGGACTTGCTGACCCCGCTGCTCACCAATGGCGGCGGCCAGGGCTTCTGCGTCAATCTCTCGGTCGATACGAGTTCGGTCGACATCATGGAATTGTGCCGCTCGCTGGGTGCGCTTTACATCGACACCGTCAACGAGCCATGGCTCGGATTCTATTTCGACAAATCGAAAGGCCCGGCCGAGCGCTCGAATTACGCCTTGCGCGAGATGACGCTGGCTGCGAAGCGCAAGAACCCGGGAGGCCCGACGGCTGTCTCCACCTGCGGGGCCAATCCCGGCATGGTGTCGTTCTTTGTCAAGCAGGCGACACTCAATCTCGCACGCGACCTCAATCTCAACGTCCCCGACCCGACGACTCGCGAGGAATGGGCAAGCCTGATGCGGCACGCCGGCGTCAAGGGGATACACATCGCCGAACGCGATACGCAACGAACCAAATCGCCGAAGCCGCGCAATGTCTTTCTCAACACCTGGTCAGTTGAAGGCTTTATTTCGGAAGGCCTGCAGCCGGCCGAACTCGGGTGGGGCACGCATGAGAAGTGGATGCCCGACTTCGCGCGGCAGCATTCCGATCCGAAAGCTCCTGCGATCTATCTGATGCGGCCGGGCGCAGATACGCGCGTTCGCACCTGGTGTCCGACGCCGGGGCCGCAATACGGCTTTCTCGTCACGCATAATGAATCGATTTCGATCGCCGACTATTTCACCGTGTTCGAGGACGGCAAGGCGGTGTACCGCCCGACCTGCCATTATGCCTATCATCCTGCCGACGATGCGGTGCTCTCATGGCATGAGCTGTTCGGCAGCGGCGGCAAGATCCAGGACAAATTGCATGTGCTCGATGAGGACGAACTCACGGACGGTGTCGACGAACTCGGCGTGCTGCTCTATGGCCACGCCAGGAACGCCTATTGGTTCGGCTCGCAATTGTCGCTGGAGGAAACCCGCACGCTGGCGCCGTATCAGAACGCCACGGGCTTGCAGGTGACCTCGGCGATCCTCGCCGGCATGGTGTGGGCACTGGAAAATCCGCAAGCCGGCATCGTCGAGGCCGAAGAGATGGATTACGAGCGCTGCCTTGAAATCCAGTTACCCTATCTTGGTCCGGTCAACGGCTATTACACCGACTGGACGCCGCTCGAAAATCGTCCGGGGTTATTCCCCGAAGACATCGACGAGAGCGACCCCTGGCAATTCCGCAACGTGCTGGTGCGCTGACGCATCATCCCCCTCTCCGTAGCGCCCGGAGGGGGAACGACCCGGCTCATTTCAGATCGACGATGCCTGCCACGCGGTCATCGCAGGCGAATGCAAGCTGATTGCCATCAGCGCTCCAGGCCAGCGCCGTGACCGGTGTATCCAGATCGGCCGCATGTGCGAGCACTTCGGCGCCGTCTTCCAGACGAACCACGAGGATCATCCCGTCCTCATAGCCTGCGGCCACTACGGGTTGCCTCGGATGACAGGCGACGATAGCGACCTTGCGCCCGTGCGGCGCAAGCAGCTTCGGCTGTTTCCCCATCGGCCCGTCCTTGCCGGAAAACGGCCAGAGTATGAGCTGATCGGAGCCACCGGTCGCGAGGTAATCTCCGTCCGCGGTCCAGGCATAGGAGCGCACGCGCGAGGCATATCCGGACATGCGCATATGCTTGCCGTCCGCGAGACGCCAGCCATGCAGCATCGGCTCCTGCATGGTGGTCACGAGAAAGCGTCCGTCCGGGCTGACCGTGACGCCGAGATGCGAGCCCTTCCATTCCAGCACTTCCGGTGCCGCCTGCACATTCGGAAACCAGAATGTCGCGCCGCCATAATGCGCGATGGCAAGACGGAAACCCTTCGGCGCAAAACACAGGCCGCCGGCGGTGGACGGAAGGTCGAGCACACGCGCATCGCCCTTGCGCGCTTTCACATATGCCGTCTTGCCCGCGGACCATGCGACGGCACCATCTGGAC
>JAEVZN010000466.1 GCA_023392205.1 Pseudomonadota bacterium | reverse complement strand
GTGCCATGGCCCCGCGCCAGATCGTCTCCAGCGCGGGCGCGCCGACCACGCCGCAGACCGGCCGTCCGTTTTGGACGATGGCGATATTGACCGTGAATTCGTCGCGGCCGTCGATGAATTCGCGGGTGCCGTCCAGTGGGTCGACCAGAATGAAGGTGTCCGGCAGTGGCGCCATCCCCGCGCCCTCCACCACCGATTCCTCCGAGACGATGCCGATGCCGGGCAATACGCGCTGCAGACCGCCAAGGATGATCGCATCCGCGGCTTCGTCGGCTTCGGTGACGGGGCTCCGGTCGGATTTCTCGCGCACCGTTGCGCCCCTGGCGCGCACCTGCATGATCGCGGCGCCGGCCGCCGATGCGATGCCGGTGAGCTCCGCGAGCAGGGCGGTGCTGGCGAAATCGGTCGTCCGGGCAGGCTCGTTCATCGATCTTCCATCAGAATTCTTGAAGGGGGGCTCATCCGGATTGCGGCGATCAGGAGCTGCTGCGTGCCGGTATGTCAATCCGCGGCTGTCCGGCGGCGGGCCTTGCTTGGCAGCCTTACTTGGCCATCCGGCGGACGCGGTGTATCAAGCGGCCGGCTGCGTTCCGCCGCGTGATTCGCATTTCGCCGCCGCCAATCCGGAGCCCGATACATGTCCGCCGCTGCCAAAGTCGAGTCATTGGACCTTGCCGCGCTCCTGTGCTCGCGCGTCTGCCACGACCTCATCAGCCCGGTGGGCGCGATCGTCAACGGCCTCGAAGTGATGGAAGACGATAACGATCCGGAAACCAAGGCCTTCGCCATGGACCTGATCAAGAAAAGCGTCAACCAGGCCTCCGCGAAACTGCAATTCTGCCGGCTCGCTTTCGGCGCCGCCGGTTCGGCCGGTGCCCAGATCGATGTCGGCGATGCCGAGAAGGTGGCGCGCGGCTTTCTCGAGGACGACAAGACCAGATTGTCCTGGAATCTGCCGCGGCTGCTGTTGCCGAAGAACCGCGTGAAGCTGTTGCTGAACATGCTGCTGATCGCCGGGCAATCGATTCCGCGCGGCGGGCAGATTGTCGTCGATCCGGCGGGCGAGGGCGAAGCGATGGGCTTTCGGATTTCCGCGACCGGCAGCTACGCGAAGGTGCCGATGGCGGTGCCGGAATTGCTGGCCGGCGGATCGCATGACGGAGCCGTCGATGCGCATGCGGTGCAGCCCTATTACACCGGCCTGCTGGCGCAGGATTGCGGAATGACGGTCACTGCAGCCAGCGAAGGTGAGGCGATCGTCGTCGCCACGCAATAAGCGCGTGGCTTGCCAGATATTCCGGGCAATTCTGCTTCGCACGGTTAACGAAGCGTAAATACCTCCCGTATCTGCGCGCGCTCTTACGTAATATTAAAGGCTAAGCAACACACTGCCGCGGTCGACATCTGCGCTGGGAGCTTCCTGGCGCGAAAGGCCTTTGGCAATGGACGAACTGCTCCGCGATTTTCTAACCGAGACGCATGAGAGCCTCGATACGGTTGATGTCGAGCTGGTGCGTTTTGAGCAGGAGCCGGACAATGCCGAGATCCTCGCCAATATTTTCCGGCTGGTTCACACCATCAAGGGCACCTGTGGCTTTCTCGGTCTGCCCCGTCTGGCGGCGCTGGCGCATTCTGCCGAATCGCTGATGGGCAAATTCCGCGACGGCATGCCGGTCACGCAAACGGCCGTCACACTGATCCTGTCGACCATAGACCGCATCAAGGAAATCCTCGATGCGCTCGAACGTCTGCAATGCGAACCCGAAGGCGCGGATGCGGATCTGATCGCGCGGCTTGATGCGATGGCGCAGTCATCCGCGGCGGCATCGCGGGGCGCATCTGGGGCACTCGCCTTTCCGCAAGGTCATGCACCGTCGCTGACATCCGGCGCGGTCGAGCACGACGAACTGGAGCGCGCTTTCCGCAACGCACCGGGACCGGCCGAGGCAGCGAAAGACAGCCGCGACGATACATCGCCGGGCAGCGCATCGAATGGCGGCACCGAGGTCAGGCTTGCCGGCCAGTCGATCCGCGTGAATGTCGAGACGCTCGAACATCTGATGACGATGGTGTCCGAGCTTGTTCTGACCCGCAATCAGCTGATCGAAATGGCGCGCCACCATGCCGACAGCGACTTCAAGGCGCCATTGCAGCGGCTGTCGCATGTCACCGCCGAATTGCAGGACGGGGTGATGAAGACCCGCATGCAGCCGATCGGCAATGCCTGGCAGAAATTGCCACGGCTGGTGCGCGATCTGTCTGCGGAAACCGGCAAGCGGATCGAACTCGACATGCAGGGCGCCGAGACCGAACTCGACCGCCAGATCCTCGACAAGATCAAAGATCCGCTGACGCATATGGTGCGCAACTCCGCCGATCACGGCATTGAATCCCCGGCCGAGCGGCGTGCGCTTGGCAAGCCCGAGATTGCGACCATTCGGCTGACCGCGCGGCATGAGGGCGGCCACATCGTGGTCGAGGTGTCCGACGACGGCCGCGGTCTCGACATTGCGGGCATCCGCGCCAAGGCCGTGGCGGCAGGTCTTGCAACCGAAACCGAACTCGACCGTATGGCCGAAGGGCAGGTGCAGCGCTTCATTTTCGTGCCCGGCATGTCGACGGCTGAAAATGTAACCGCCTTGTCCGGCCGCGGGGTAGGTATGGATGTTGTGCTCAGCAATATCGAGCAGATCGGCGGCCACGTGGACGTCAAATCCGTGCCCGGTCAGGGCACCGTCTTTGCGATCAAGATTCCGCTGACACTTGCGATTGTCTCGGCGCTGATCGTCGAAGCCAGCGGCGAGCGCTTTGCCATTCCGCAGGTCGCGGTCATGGAACTGGTGCGCGTACGTGGCGGCGAGGATCACGCGATTGAGTTCATCAAGGACACACCGGTCCTGCGCCTGCGCAACAAGCTGCTGCCGCTCGTGCATCTGAGCCATCTGCTCGGACTCGGGGAGCCCGCTTCCGGCACGGCCTCCGGCTTTGTCGTCGTGACGCAGGTGGGCCACGAGACATTCGGCATTGTCGTGGACCGTGTCTTTCATACGGAGGAAATCGTGGTCAAGCCGATGGCCGCCAAGCTGCGGCACATCGCTCTTTTTGGGGGCAATACCATCCTCGGCGACGGCGCCGTCATTCTCATTCTCGATCCGAACGGTATCGCGGCCTCGTTCGGTGCGGCCCGCGCCGGGATCATGACGACGGAGCAACTGGCGGAGCCGCGTCATGTTGCGTCCGAGCGCAAGAAGACCGCGTTGCTGATCTTCCGCGCCGGAAACGAATCGCAAAAGGCTGTGCCCCTGTCCCTGGTGACGCGGCTCGAAGAGGTCGATGTCCGCAAGATCGAAGTCTCTGGCGAGCGCCACATTCTGCAATATCGCGGTCATCTCATGCCGCTGATCCGCCCCGGTGCCTGCGTGCAGATGAAGGAGCGCGGATCGCAGCCCTTGCTCGTGTTCTCGGATGGCGCGCGCTCGATGGCATTGGTGGTCGACCAGATCGTCGATATCGTCGAGGAGGATTTCGACATCGAGATGGAGGACCAGCGTCCCGGCATTCTCGGTTCGGCCATCGTGAAAGGCGAGGCGACCGATATTGTCGATGTCGGTCATTTTCTGCCGATCGCCTATGCCGACTGGTTCGGCAACAAGGACGAGGCCGGCGCGCAGATCCGCCGTCATCTGCTGCTGGTCGACGATTCGCCCTTCTTCCGCAACATGCTGATCCCGGTCCTGCGCGCGGCTGGCTACACCGTCACGGCCGCCGGTAGCGGCCACGAGGCCATCGGGCTTCTACGCAGCGGACGAAAGTTCGATCTTATCGTCACGGATCTGCAGATGCCGGACATGGACGGGATCGCCCTTGCCAGAGCCGTGCGCGCCGAAGCGCCGATGGCGGCAACGCCGCTGATCGCGCTGTCGTCCATGACCACGCCGGATCTCGTGGCGCAGGTGCGCCGCGCCGGCTTCCACGATTTCGTCGCCAAGTTCGACCGGCAGGGACTGATTGCCGCGATCAAGGAGCAGACCGATCTGCTCAATGTGCGGGCCGCGTGACGCCATGAGCCGGAAAATCGATAGCCAGGTCACCGATCCTTCATCCAGTTCCGAATATGTCACCGCCGTCATCGGCGGTCAGTGGTTCGGATTGCCGATCGCACGGGTGCAGGATGTCTTTGTTCTGACCAGGCTCACTCCTGTGCCGCTGGCACCGGAAGAGGTCGCCGGCATTGTGAATCTGCGTGGCCGGATCGTGACGGCGATCGATATCCGTTCCCGGCTCGGGCTTGGCGGTGCGCGCAGCGCAGCGCCGCTTGCGGCGGGCATCGATTGTGCGGGCGAGTCCTATGGACTGGTCATCGATTCGGTCGGCGAGGTGCTGAAACTGGGCCGCGAGACCGCGGAGGCGGTTCCGGTCAATCTCGACGACAGACTGAAGCGGGTTGCAACCGGAATACACCGGCTTGAGGACCGTTTGCTGGTGGTCCTCGATGTCGACCGGTTGCTGGATCTGAAGACGGTGGAGAAGGCCGCATGATGCGGCAAGTGGCGCGGACCTAGCCGCGCAGCGAGTATGAACCATGACGAAGACCTGTCTAATTGTCGACGATTCGAGTGTGATCCGGAAAGTCGCGAAACGCATTCTGGAAGGCATGGACTTTCAGATCATCGAAGCCGAGGACGGCGAGCAGGCTCTGGATGCTTGTCATCGCATGCTGCCCGAGGCGATTCTGCTCGACTGGAACATGCCGAAGATGGACGGGTATGATTTTCTCAAGGCGCTGCGCCGTATGCCAGGCGGCGAAAGCCCGAAAGTCGTTTTCTGCACCACGGAAAACGACGTGTCGCATATTGCACGCGCTCTTCATGCCGGAGCCAACGAATACATCATGAAGCCGTTCGATCGCGACATCGTGGAGGCGAAATTCCAGGAAGTTGGCCTGATCTGATTGCCTCTCGTTCAAGTCTGCGTCTTGCGTGTTGTGAATCATGAGTCAGGTGACGGCCCTGGATTACTGGAAGAACCGCGTGGCCACGCCGGGTAAGGCTGCGGTGCGCGTGATGGTGGTGGACGATTCAGCAGTTGCGCGCGGCTTCATGCGCAAATGGATCGAGATCGAACCCGGCATCGAACTTGTCGCCGCGCAACGCACCGGCCGGGAGGCCGTTGCCGCGCTGGAACAGACTGATCCGGACGTGGTCGTGCTTGATGTCGATATGCCGGACATGGACGGCATCACGGCGCTTCCGCTGTTGCTGAACAAAAAGCCCGGTCTCGCGATCATCATGGCGTCGACGCTCACCCGGCGCGATGCCGAGGTGACCTTGCGCGCCCTTTCGCTTGGAGCGCTCGATTGCATCCAGAAGCCGGATGCGCAGGTCGGGATGTCCAGCGAAGCCTACCGGCAATTCCTGATCTCCAAGATCCGCGAACTCGGTCTCGCCGCGCGCCGCAAGGCCGTTCCGCCTGAGCCCGAGCCGCGCGTGCGCCGCGCGGGGCTGACGCTGGCATCGGTGTCGCCGGGTCAGCCGCTTGCGCCCAGGGGTTTCGTCCTGCGCGATCCGCCGGCTGTCCCTCCGCGCGTGCTTGTGATTGGCGCATCGACCGGCGGCCCGCAGGCGCTATCGGATATATGCGGACGGCTCGGCCCGGTCATCGACCAGACGCCGGTGCTGATCACCCAGCATATGCCGCCGACCTTCACCACCATCCTCGCAGAGCATCTGGCGCGTGCGACCGGCCGCGCGGCACGCGAAGCGGCCGATGGCGAGCCGATCCGCGCAGGCACGATCTACGTGGCGCCGGGGCACCGGCATCTGCGCGTGGCCCGCGAGCATGGCGAGCCGGTCGCGGTACTGGACGACCGGCCTCCGGTCAATTTCTGCAAGCCCGCGGTGGATGTGCTGTTCACCTCCGCCGCCGAAGTCTGGGGGCAGTGGGTGCTGGGCCTGATCCTGACCGGGATGGGCAGCGACGGTGCTCGCGGCAGTGCCGATGTGGTGGCGGCCGGCGGATCGATCGTGGCGCAGGACGAGGTGACCAGCGTCGTCTGGGGTATGCCGGGCGCAGTGGCGCAGGCCGGACTTTGCAGCGCGGTCATGCCGGTGCAGGAGATTGCACCGGCCTTGTCGCGGCTGTTTCTCGGGAGGCGCCGGTGAGCGTCTCCGACTTCGACTTCATCCGCCGCCTGCTCAAGAGGCGCTCCGGATTGTCGTTGTCCCCCGAAAAGGAATACCTGGTGGAAAGCCGGCTGATGCCGTTGGTGCATCGGTCCGAACTCGACGGTTTGCCCGCGCTGATGGCGCGGATCCGCGCCGGCGATGAAGCCATGACCGTGCAGGTGGTCGAGGCGATGACCACCAACGAGACCTTCTTCTTCCGCGACCGGTTGCCCTTCGACCATTTCCGCGACTACATCATGCCGGCACTGATGGCCGCGCGGGCGCGCCACAAACGCATCCGTATCTGGAGCGCGGCCGCCTCGACCGGGCAGGAGCCTTATTCGCTGGCCATGACGCTGAGGGAAATGGGTCCGCAGCTTGCCGGCTACCGGATCGAAATCCTCGCGACCGATATCTGCAACGCTGTGCTCGAACGCGCGCGTGCGGGCATCTACAACCAGTTCGAAGTCCAGCGCGGATTGCCGATCCAGTTGCTGCTGAAATATTTCACGCAGACCGGCGAGCAATGGCAGCTCGATGTCGGCATTCGCAACATGGTGCAGTTCCGCACCAACAACCTGCTTGAGGATTTCGAAAAACTCGGCACATTCGATCTCGTGATCTGCCGCAAAGTGCTGATCTATTTCGATGCCGCTACCAAATCCGATGTGCTGGACCGGATGGCGCAGGTCGCGGCGCCGGACGGCTATCTCATCCTTGGCGCTGCGGAAACCACGCTTGGATTGAGCAGGGCGTTCCGGGCCGTGCGGGAGCGACGCGGGCTTTATGTGCCGGACCGCGATACGGCATCGCGCGGGCGAACCCTGCGCGGGGCCGCCAGCCAGGCGGCGAATACGATCAATCCGCAGGCCATGGCGAGCGTGAAAGTCGGCTCCGCGAATCCGAGCAGGATCAGCAACGTGGTCGAGATCACCGGCGAGGCATAGCCGAGCACGCCGAGATAGGCGACGTTGCCGCGTTTCATGCCGATATCCCAGAGCAGAAACGCTACGCCGACCGGCCCAAGGCCGAGCAGCAGCAACGCACTCCATTGCAACGGCGTTTGCGGCATCACTAAGGTTTCGAACGCCACGCTGCATATCGCTGCCAGCAAGGCGGTGGCGAAGCAGGGCAGGGTGAGGCTCTCGCTCGGCACGCCGGGGATGAGCCGCGACAGCACCGAATAGCTCGCCCAGACCAGCGCGCATCCGAGCGCGAAGAGAAAGCCGATATGGCTGTGCGGAAAATCCTCCGTGCCGCCGAACTTGTTCCAGACCAGCAGGGTCGCCGCCAGCAATCCGAGCATCGCGCCCGCGATATGACGTGGCGCCAGACGGTGGCCCGGCAGCAGGCCCGACATCAGCACCGTGAACAGGGCCCAGAGCGAGGCGATCAGGCCGGCTTCGGCCGTCGGGGCAAGCCGCAACGCCGCGAAATACAGCGCATGAAAGAGGAACAGGCCGTACACGCCGAGCAGGAACGAGGCCGGCGTCGGCATCATCGCGCGGATGCGGCCCCTGACGATGGCAATGGCGGCGATGATCAGCCCGCCGACAAGGAAGGCGATGGCCGTGGTCTGAAAGGCGGGAATGGCCGCGCCTTTCAGCACGGTCAGCGTCGCCAGCGTGCCCCATAGCATCACCGCGCCGAAACCGGCCAGAGTCGCTATGCCGGGCGAGAGGCCTTCGTCGCGTGCGTGAGCATTGCGCGCACTTGTATCT
>JAEVZN010000429.1 GCA_023392205.1 Pseudomonadota bacterium | reverse complement strand
ATGGCGACGTCGCAACCTGGTATCGTTGGCTGGGGCGCAATGTCCACGGCACCGCGATGGCGCGAAACTGATCCTCGCCGACCTTCTGACGTAAGCAAACCGCCCGGCAGTGCCGGGCGGTTTTTCGTTGTCGATCCCGATCAGTCCTTGCTGCGGGGGGCATCACCACGCTTGCCGGCGCGGCTGGGGCGATCGTCCGACGTCACCTTGCCGTCTTCGTTGCGGTCCATTCGGGCGAAGACCCGCTCGGCGCGTTCGCTTACACCGGCGGTAAACTCGTCAGCCGTCAGCTCGCCATTGCCGTCGGCGTCCATCGCGTCGAAGCGGTCGGCCGCGCGATCGCGGGCGAAGCCGGAGAACGCATCCAGATCCATACCCTCGCGCATCATGGTGCGGAACTGCGCGTGCATCTCGCGCATCTCCTCAGGCATCTCCGCGCGGCGCTCGGCCCGGCGTTCGCGATGCTCGGCGAAACGCTCCATCCGGCCCGTGGCGCCAGCCTGGAACTCCTCGGGCGAAATCATGCCGTCGCCGTCGGTGTCGAGGCGTGCGAAGCGTTCGCTTGTCCGCTCCTGCATGCGCTCGGCGCGCTGCTCTTCGCTGAGCGGCTGCCGGCGCTCGCCGCGCTCGCCATGCTTGCGCCAGCCCTTCCGGCCTTCGTGCTTGACGATGCCGTCCTCGTTCGGCCCCATGCGTTCGAAGCGGCTCTGTGCGCGCTCTGCGGCGGCGGCCAGCACGTCGTCCTTTGTGACGATGCCGTCGCCGTCGGCATCCAGCGCCTCGAAGCGTGCCGTGGCGCGCTCCTGCATGAGGTTGGCGAGGGCTGCGACGTCCATGCCGTCGCCGGCGATCAGCGCCCGCATCTCGGCGCGGAATTCGCCCCGGCCGCCGCGTGGTTCGGCCGTTTCAGCCTGCGCCTGGGCGACGGCCGCGCCGGATGCGGCAAGCGCGATGATAATGAGTTTTTTCATGGGGTGGCTTCCTCGTTGCTGTGTCCCTGCCGGCGATGATGCGGGGGCGAACATTACGGCGCGCTTTCGGGGAGATTAATTCTGCGTAATGGGGAGCCGGCGTCGAGGGGCGTGCGCGGCCGTTCTGCGGATTGTGACCGAATCATGGAACCGGCCTCGTCCGGCTGCATTGATTGATCACCAGCTAATGGAGAGGCATCGTGAAATCACTTCTGGCAATCGCGACGGGGTTCCTGGCGACCCTGGTAGTTTTCGGCAGCGGCATCGCGCTCGCCATGTTCGTCATGATGCCGATGCCCGATGGCCGGCCCGATGCCAAGGGCGAGGATGTCGCGTCCGTCTGGAGCAGCATCCCCCGACAGGTTGATCGCGGCGCCCAGGGGTTCGAGCGGATCGCGGCTGTCGTGCCCGCCGATGCGGTCGATGTGAAGGCGGTCGACACGGATGACGCGGTTGCCACGGCTACAGTAGACGTATCCACCGACATGATCACGACGGCGAGCCTGCAGGGCGACGACGATCCGATCACCGACGACGATGCCTATCGGCTGATGGACACCCATGTCGCGTGGTGCCATGAGCGCTATCGCTCCTATCGCGAGGCCGATAACAGCTATCAGCCCTATCGTGGCGACCGTCGCGACTGCGTCTCGCCCCATCTCGACGAGCTCACATTCGCCCAGGGCGACGCGCAGACGGTGAGCGTGGCCGGCTACGTGGCCGATGAGGGCGTAGGGTCCGAGGCGAGCGACCCGTGGCGGGAGCTGGGCCTGGTCGACATGTCGCCGGCCCATATCGACGAGTGCTTCCGCCGCTATCGCTCCTACCGGGTGGAGGACAACAGCTACCAGCCCTATGGCGGCGGCCCGCGCCGGCAGTGCCAGTAGGGAGCGAGCGTACACGATCCGGGGCCCCCGTGCCTTTCTTCCGCCATGCTGGCCGCGATAGTTCGCGCGGCGGGATCGAGGAGAGGGTTGAACGATCATGAAGGCGGCTCGCGCGCTGCGCGCTTCATTGCTGGCGGCGGCGCTTGCCGCATCGACCCTGCCGGCGTCGGCGCAGGATTGCTGCGACCCGGCCGGGCCGTTCCGCAAGGGCGAGGCCTATGCGGACGAGCCGGCGACCTGCGAGACGATCGGCGACTGGATCGACCGCGTGCCGGACTATGACGGGCGGCTCACCATGTCGATCCGCGGGGCGCTTTCGGCAGTGGAGACCGACGGCACGCTGGCCTATCTCATCATCTGCGAAGCGCCGGGCGTGAGGGTCCTGTGCGTGACCTATTACACCAACGACATGCAGCCCGGCGACGTGGTGCTCTTCGGCGGCGGCTATGCGCCGGTGGACGAGAGCCGGGTGATGCTCGACCCCTGCCTTGCCGGCGCGGGGTAGGCCCAGCCTCACCTGCGGCGCTGCGGATGGATCGTCTCCCCACGTTTGAGCATCTCGACCAGCTCGGCGATCTTGCGCCTGCGACCGGCCTCCGTCTTCATATTGTGCGTGCGGAAGGCGAGCGCGAAGCGGTTCTGCGCCGTCAGCGTCGCCAGCATGTCGCGCGCGCGGGGCTCGGCATCGATCGCCGCCTGCAGGTCGTCCGGTATCGTCATCTCGCGGCTGCCGGCATAGGCGCGGTCCCAGCGCCCGTCGGCCTTCGCCGCCTCGACATGGGCGAGGCCGTGTCCGGTCATGCGGCCCTCAGCGACCAGGCGGGCGACGTTATCGACATTGATCCGGCTCCAAACGCTCTTGCGGCCGCGCGGCGTGTAGCGCTGGAGGAAGCTCCGCTCATCGAACCCCTTGCGGATGCCGTCGATCCAGCCCCAGCAGAGACAGGCATCGATCGCCTCCACCGGTGTGATGGAGGGCAGACCGGAACCCTTCTTGTGAACCTTGATCCATATCTCGTCGGCGCGGTCGTGATTCTCGCCGAGCCAGCGATAGAAGCTGTCGGCATCGAAAAATTCGCGGATCTTGGCGGGGTCGACATGGACGGGCGGCATGTGGCGCAACCTATCGCCTTGCGGTTCGAGGGGGAAGATATGCGTGTCAGGATGATCGCCGGCGCGCTTCATCGTCGCCGGGCCGCTGTCGCATCCGGTCGGTTCAAGGTGTTGCCGCTGTCGTGATC
>JAEVZN010000632.1 GCA_023392205.1 Pseudomonadota bacterium | reverse complement strand
ATCTCGCTTGCGGATACCGGCCGCAAAGCCATCGATCGCGGCTCCAGAATCTGTGCGGCCAGCCGCAAATTCTCGGCGACGGACAACTCGAAGAACAGATTGGTGATCTGGAAGGACCGCGCAAGTCCTGCCGCCTGCATCCTGTCCGGAGCCAGCCCCGTGTGGTCGACCCCATCGATGAATATCTGACCGGCGCGCGGCCGCAGCGCGCCACAGATCAGATTGAACACAGTGGATTTTCCGGCTCCGTTGGGTCCGATGATGGTGGTGATCCGGTTGCGCTCAATGGTGAAGCTCACATCATCGACGGCGCGCAAGCCACCAAAGGCGATCGACAGATTGCGCACCTCAAGAACTGGCGCGGTCATCTATCGCCTCCGCGCGCCAGCTTTCTGGCGATCCAGGGTCGAACGATCCCCATCAAACCCTTCGGCAGGAAGATCACCGCGCCCATGAACAGAATGCCGATCACGATGTGATGATGCTCGGTCCATGTGCCGATCACGGATTTCAGCACCGTCAGCAGAATGCTTCCGTAAAGTGCGCCGACCAGCGTGCCGACGCCGCCCAGTATCACAGTGATGACGGCATTTCCGGAGGTCGAGAAAAACAGAAGCTCGGGCGAAACGAAGCCGCGCAACATCGGATAAAGCGCTCCGGATGTCGTGGCGATGATGGACGCCAGCACGTAGGAGCTGAGCCGCAGCGAGGATGTGCGGTATCCGAGAAACGGTACGCGGCGGTCGTTGGCCTTCACCGCGATCAGAAGGCGGCCGAATGGCGTATCGAGCAGATAGGAAGATACGGCATAGAGCAGCATGGTAACGGCCAGCACAACCAGAAAGAAACCCGCCGGGGATGCGCTGGAGACCGTTGTCACGCCGAGATTGATATCGATGACCGGCACCCCGGTCATGCCGTCCGAGGCTCCCAAGGCGCGCGTATTGTAGATCACCTTTGCAACCACCTGGGCCATTCCGAATGTAATCAGCGCGAAGTAAACACCGCGCACGCGGATCGCGATAAGACCGCCGACCAGCCCGAGCACCGCCCCGGATGCGATCGCGACGGCGAGCGCCAGCCAGAAGGAGGGTATCTGCATCAGCGTCAGCGCCGAGATATAGGCGCCGAGTCCGAAATAGAGCGCCTGGCCAAGCGAAAGAAGGCCGGTATAGCCCAGCAGAATGTCGACGGAGAGCGCGAGCCCGGCAAATATCAGCGCCTCGGTGCCAAGGCGCAGATAGAACGTATCGTTCAGCGCGGCACCGATCGCAGCCGCAATCAGCGCGAACACAACCAGCGCCAGGGCAAGCACATGGCTTGCCCGCATCGAATTGGTCAGTGCGTCAACCATGCCCGAGCCGCCCGAACAGCCCCTGCGGGCGCACCATGAGCATGATCACCATGATCCCGAACACGATCGGATCGGTCCAGACCGGCGATATGTATAACGACGTGATGGCCTGGACCTGGGTCAGGAAGAGTCCCGCCACCACGGCACCGGCAATGGAGCCCATGCCGCCCACGATCACGACGGTGAAGGCCATCAGGATGAAGTCTCTCCCCATGGTCGGAAATACCGAATAGAGCGGCGCCAGCAAGATGCCCGCAAGCGCGGCCAGCGACACACCGAAGGCGAATGCTCCGGCGTAGACCCATGTCACCGGTACGCCGAGGGATGCGGCCATGTTGCGGTCGAAAGCGGCGGCCCGGACCATCGCACCGATGCGCGTGCGATAGACGAGGATCGCCGTGCCGGCGATGATCAGGACGCCGATGCCGATCATGAATGCGCGATAGAGTGGGAGGAAAATGCCGGCGAGCTCGACCGCGCCGCGGATCGGCGTTTCGGGGCGGATCGGATTCGGTCCCCAGATCAGACGGAACGCGTCCTCCATCACGAGGGCAAGCCCGAACGTGAGCAGAAGGGTGGCCACATGCCGGTCGGGCGAATTGAACACTCTTTGAATCAGCAATCGCTCGACGAGATAGCCGATCGGCAGCATCAGGGCCGGTACGAGGATCAGCAGAAGCCAGAACGGCACGCCGATTGCTGCAAGCGATACGCCGATGAAGGCGCCAAGCGCATAGAACTCGCCATGCGACATGTTGATCACGTCGAGCAGACCGAAAATGATGGTCAGCCCGAGCGCGACCAGAATGACGGCGACGCCCAGGACGAGGCCGATGACGATCTGGGGAGCCAGAACGAACTGGAAATAGTCGAAAGCTCCTGCCATCGTCACCGCCTCGTCGCCGGGTTCATCTCGGGGGTTAGAAGCGCTTGCAATTGTCCGGGCCGATTGCGTCTGCGCCCGCGATCTGCCCCACGATCCTGAACTTGCCATCGGTGACACGCACGACATACATCGTCTGCACGGCCTGATGGTCACCGGCGCGCATGGTCTTTTCGCCTTGTGGTGTATTCCACTTGAGATCGGCAAAGGCTGCGCGCACCTTGTCGGTATCGGTGCTGTTGGCCTTCTCCACGGCTGCCTTGTAGGCGTAGATCAGACCGTAAGAGTCGGCGCCATAGAGATCCGGATCGGCATTGTTCGCGGCACGGAAGGCTTCCACGAATTTCTTGTTTTCGGGCGTATCGATTTCGGCCGAATAGCCCACCCCGGTCACAAAGCCCTCGGCGGCCTTGCCGATGGCGGCGAGATTTTGCGAGGTGACGGTGCCGGATGCGCCGACCACTGTCAGGTTGTTGAGGAGGCCGAACTCGGCAAGCTGCGTAAACAGCCGCACCGTGTCATTGCCCGCCACGGATGTGTAAAGAACCTGCGGACGTGCGGCACGGAGCTGGCCGAAATACTGTGTGTAGTCTTTCGAATCGAGCGGCGCGAAGACTTCGCCACCGGTTTCTGCGCCGACCTTTTCGGCACTGGACTTGAAAGCGGCGACGGTCGAACGGCCCATTTCGTAATCAGGGCCGAGATAGAAGACCTTCGCCTTCGGCTTTTCTTTTGCCAGCCAGACCGCCAGGGCGGCAGATTGCTGGCCCGCGCGCGCGTTGACGCGGAATACGTTTGGCGAGCATCTGTCGCCGGTGATGGAATCCGCAAACGACACCGTCGTTGCGATCAGCTTTCCGGCGCGCTCGGCGACCTGGCCGACCGCCAGTGTTGAGCCTGAATTCACCGTTCCGGTCAGGAAGTCGACCTTGTTGACCTGAAACAGCTTGTCGGCCTTCTGCACCGCGACCGCCGGGTTGGCTTCCTCATCTTCGAAGCTTAACTCGACGGGGCGACCCATGATCCCGCCAGCCGCATTCACCTCTTTGGTCGCAAGTTCCAGCCCCCATCTCACCTGCTGCCCGATGCCGGCATAGGTACCGCTCAGCGGTGTGACGACGCCGATCTTGATCGGATCCTTGCCCTGGGCGAAGCAGAGTGCAGTGGTCGACAGCAGAACGGCGAGACTCATCGTTGATATTTTTGTCATGGCATTCCTCCTTGGTTGTGGCGGTTGATCCGCCTTCAGGTTCCCGTGAACTTGGATGCGCGCTTGCTGTGAAACGCGTCGACGCCTTCCCTGAAGTCGTCGGATTGGCGCAAGCGGCTGTAGCAGTGACCTTCCAGTTCGATTGCAATCGACAGGCTTGAGTCTTCGGTATCGTTGAGCAGTTTCTTGGCCGTGCGCTGTGCAATCGGCGAAAATGTCAGAAGCTCGTCGACGAGTGCGTCGGTTGCAGCTTCCAGCTGATCGTCCGGCACGCATTCCGTTGCGATGCCCCAGTCGAGTGCCTGCTTGCCGGGGATGCGTTTCGAGCGCATCACGATATCC
>JAEVZN010000411.1 GCA_023392205.1 Pseudomonadota bacterium | reverse complement strand
ACCGTGCTCGGCCCGATCTTCTTCGAATTCATCCAGCGCAAGGGCGATGACGGTTTTGGCGAGGGCAATTTCCGCGCGTTGATCGAATCGATCGAAGAAGACCAGATTCGCCGCGGCGTGTTGAAAGACGAAAAGAGCGCGGCGTAACGTCTGCGTTCATCGCGAGCATGGTTGTGATCGATTGAGGCTCGCGCGTCTCGCGCGGGCCTCGGCATAGGGGGTAGTCTATTTCCCCGCCACAAAGACCTGCAGGAGGTCGAGCACTTGCGCGCGCGCATCTTCGCCCATCTTGGCGGACAGACGCTTCTCGTGCCGCGCGGCCAGCGCCTTGGCGCGCTTGAGCACCCGCTGCCCCTCACGGGTCAATTGCAGGGCATGGGTGCGCCGGTCGGTGGGCGAGGGCAGTCGTTCGGTCAGGCCGCGGCTTTGCAATCCATCGAGCATATGCACAAGCCGCGCTCGCTCGATGCCGAGCCGGTCGGCGAGTTCTGCCTGCGACAGGCCGGGATTGGCGCCAATCACAATCAACACCGAGTATTGCGCAGGCCGGATATCGATCGGCGCCAGGGTGCGGATAAAGTCCTGAAATATATAGACTTGGGCGCGCCTCATCGCATAACCGAGATGTCCCGTAAGGACGTCGAGTGCGATGTCGCGCCGGTCCTTGCGGTCCGTTTTGGTCGATGCCGCAGCGCCTGCTTCCTGCACGTCCTCCCGCAACGCAATGCTCCCGGCTGGTCAGGCGTTGGTCGTCAAACTAGTTGTTGACGACACTAATTGGAATAAACAACAATCCCGCGCAAAGGCCAAGGCCGCCGTCCCCGTATTGCAAATGCTGCAATGCACTTGAACGGGGCCATGCGAGCCCTCCCACAACGCCGCAGGCGTACGGGAGCCATTGCAAGTTTGGCCCAACCGGAAGAAAAAGGGATCAAACCAAGGTCCCCTGTGGGACCAGTGAGGGAGGTTATTGAAATGAGCAAGCGCCTTTCGCGCGTGTCGCGCCGTACATTCACCGCTGGCCTTGGGGCCGCCGGTCTGATTGCGGGCACCGCTCCGTTTAACATCGTTCGCGGCCAAGGCTCCGCACTGAAAGTCGGCGTATTGCTGCCGCGTTCTGGCGTGCAGGCCGGCATCGGCCAGGATTGCCAGCGCGGCGTCGATGTCACCCCCGGTATCCTGAAGGATATCGGCATGCCGAATCTGGAAATCATCAATGGCGATACAGAATCGGACGTGCAGATCGCGCGTGCGCAGGCCGAGAAGCTGATCAACGAAGGTGCGCAGCTTCTGGTCGGCGCTTTCGATTCAGGCCAGTCCACGGCCATTGCGCAGGTGGCCGAGCAGCGCGGTATTCCTTACGTCATCAACATTGCAGCGGCCCCGCCGATCACCGAGCAGGGCTACAAGTTCGTGTTTCGCAATTTCCCGGTGGCCGGCACGATTCTCGGCGACGGGTTTGCCAATCAGAAGGAAATATTCGCGGAAACCGGCAAGGCCCCGAAGACTGTCGCCTTCCTGCATGTGAACGACACCTTCGGCACCGCGATGCAGAAGGGCTCGGCAGCGATTCATGCCAAGTCCGACATGCCCTACAAGATCGTCGAAACCATCGCCTACGATCCCAAGGCACGCGATCTCTCGGTGGAGATTTCCAAGGCCAAGGGCACAGGCGCGGAAGCCTTGCTGGTGGTCAGCCGCCTGAACGATGCGATTCTGCTCACACGCGAACTGGTGAAGCAGCGCTGGGACGGCATGGGCGTGCTTTCGATGGGGCCGGGCTGGTATGAAGACCAGTATATCAAGACGCTCGGCAAACTCTCGGACGGGCCGATCAGCTTCGTGCCCTGGTACGACCCGAACAAGAAACTGTCCAAGGCGCTGGAGGCGGCACTGGCCAAGGCGCATCCGGACGTCAATCTGAACACCAATCAGATCTACACCTTCGAGGCGCTGCTGGTCGCGGCCGATGCCTACAAGCGGGCGGGCTCGACTGATCCGAAGGCGCTGGCCGACGCGATCCGTGCGACCAACATCACCGACAACGTGTCGCCCGGACCCGGCATCATGTTCAATGAGAAGGGCCAGAACGACAAGCTGCGCAATTCGGCGATCCAGAACCGGGGCGGCAAGCTCGTGACGGTCGCACCGAAAGGCGCCACCAACGCCAAGGTGGAATGGCCGGCACCCTCCTACACCAAGCGCTGAGACCTCGACGCTCCGAACAAGACCTCCGGCCGCATAAGCGGCCGGAGCGCTTGCGATCCAGGATGATCCCGCCTTGCCCACCGAAATCTATTTCAACGTCGCCATCAGCGGTCTGTTGACCGGCCTGATCTACGGCCTGAGCGCGCTCGGTCTGTCGGTGATCTTCGGAGTGATCCGCATCGTGAATTTCGCACATGGCGAGATCATGGTGATCGGCATGTTCATGACGCTGATGATGTTCCGGCATATCGGCGTGGATCCGCTTGTGGCCCTGCCGTTCGTGACATTGGCCCTGTTCTGCTTCGGGTATATTTTGCAGGACTGGGTGATCCGGCGGGTGGCGCATGTCGCCGACCATTTTCAGTTTCTGCTCATGGCTGCCGTCGCGGTGATGCTGATCGCATTGCCGTTGATGATATTCGGCCCTGACGCACAGGGCGTACAGGTCTCCTACGCGCTCGACTCGTTCGCGATCGGCCCACTGATCATCGACAAGGTGCGGGTCTATGCCGGCGTTGTCGCATTGCTCGGGTCGGCGGCGATGTTCGCCTTCTTCAAATATACCGACACCGGCAAGGCGATCCGCGCCTGCGGCGACAATTACACCGGCGCGCTGGTGGTGGGCCTGAATGTGCGCCATCTTTTCGCGCTGACTTTTGCCATCGGCTGCGCCTGTCTTGGCGCCGCCGGCGCGATCATGATCATGATCGTGGACGTGCATCCCTATCTCGGGCCGCCCTATACGCTGCTCGCCTTCATCATCGTCATCGTCGGCGGCATGGGCAGCCTGCCGGGTGCGTTGCTTGGCGGCATCCTGATCGGGGTGTCGGAAGCCATGGCGGGTATCCTTCTGCAACCCTCGCTGAAAACCGCGTTCAGCTTCGCCCTGCTCATCCTGGTGCTGCTGTTCCGGCCGCAGGGCCTGCTCGGGAAAGTGCATCAATGAGGCGCGTTTTCGAAGGCGTTCCCGCGCACGGGCTTGTGCTGCTGGCGGTCGCGACGCTGGCGCTGATCGCGGCGCCGTATTTCGTCAACAACTACACGCTGAGCGTGCTGATCATCGTCCTGTATTTCGCCTATGTCGGGCAGGCGTGGAACCTGATGATCGGCTTTGCCGGGCTTCTGTCGCTCGGCCACGCATTGTTCGTCGGCATCGGCGCCTATGCGAGTGCGGCGCTGTTCATCAATTTCGGCACGCCGCCGATCATCGGCGTGTTCGTGGCGATTGCGCTGTCGGTGTTGATGGGATGCTTTATCGGCTATCTGGGCTTCCGCTTCTCGATCTACGGCGTCTATTTCGCGCTGCTGACCATCGCCTTCGCCGAATTCACCGGCATCATGGTCGACCATACCCGCTGGCTCGGCGGCACCGAGGGCCTGTTCCTGCCGGTGTCGAACCGCGAAACGGTCGACCTGCTCAATCTGCGCGGTTCGCCGGTGATGTTCTATTACGTCATCCTGGCGCTGACCGGCTTTGCGCTTCTGCTCTGCCGGCTGCTGCTCAATTCCAAGCTCGGCTATTACTGGCAGGCCATTCGCGAGGATCAGCAGGCGGCCGAGGCGAGCGGCATCCATCTGTTCAAATACAAGATGATCGCCGTGGCGATCTCGTCGGGCCTGACCGGCATCGCGGGCGTCTGGTATGCCTTCTATTACAACAACCTGTTTGCGGAATCGACCTTCGGCACCAACCGCTCCATCGAACTCATTCTCGGTACGATTGTTGGCGGCGTCGGCACATTGTTCGGGCCGATCGTCGGTGCTTTCATTCTTACGCCGCTCGGCGAAACCCTGTCGGGTCTGACCGAGGGCATGCGCATCGACGGCATCAAGCAATTCTTCTGGGGCATGTGCGTGGCGATCATCGTGCTGTTCCGTCCGACCGGCGTATGGCCCTGGATCGCGAGTGTGCTGCGGCTCGACAGGCGGCCGGACGGGGACAAGTCATGACGGCAGCGGCAGCTTTGTCCGTACGCGGCATTTCCAAGCGCTTCCGCGGTCTCGCTGCCGTGGACAACGTATCTTTCGACGTGGCGCCGGGCTCGATCCAGGCGCTGATCGGTCCGAACGGTGCCGGCAAGACCACGATCTTCAATCTCATTGCCGGAGTGTTTCCGACAGATACGGGCGACGTATTGCTGGACGGACAGTCGCTGCTCGGCAAAAGGCCGGATCAGATCTGCCGCGCCGGCGTCGGCCGTACCTTTCAGATCGTGCGGCCCTTCAACGATCTGACGGTGGAGGAAAACGTAGCCATCGGCGCGCTGCTCTGGACCAGCGACATTGCCGAAGCGCGCGATTACGCGGGGGGCGTGCTCAAGCTGCTTGGCCTCGACGAGAAGCGCCATGCGCGCCCGAGCGGCATCACCTTGCCGGACCGCAAATGCCTCGAAGTCGCGCGGGCGCTGGCCACCAAGCCGCGGCTTCTGCTGCTGGACGAGGTGATGGCCGGCCTGCGCCCGACCGAAACCGACCGCATGGTTTCCGTCTTCCGCAAACTGAACGAGGAGACCGGCATCACGATCTTGCTGATCGAGCATGTCATGCGCGCGGTGATGGCGCTGTCGCAGCATATTGTGGTGGTCAATTACGGCAAGGTCATTGCCGAGGGCGATCCCGCTTCGGTGACACAGAACAAGGATGTGCTGGCCTGCTATCTCGGTGCGGAGGCGGTGCATTAATGCTGACGGTCGATGCCATCGATGTGTTCTATGGCGATGCGCAGGCGCTCGACGAGGTGTCGATCGAGGTGCCCAAGGGTGAAATCGTCGCCATTGTCGGCGCCAACGGGGCCGGCAAGACCTCGCTCATTCGCACCATTGCCGGCATGGTGCAGCCAAGGCGCGGCAAGATCCGCTTCCATGACGAGGAGATTGCAGGCTGGCCGAGCTACAAGGTCTGCAATCTCGGCATCGGTCAGGTGGCGGAGGGGCGGCAGATATTTCCAAACCTTTCGGTCGCGGAAAATCTCGACATGGGCGCGATGCTGCCGCGCGCGCGCGAGGGCCGCGCAGAGACCCGCGAGCGGGTGCTGAAGATGTTTCCGCGGCTGCATGAGCGGGCCGGGCAGGCGGCCGGCACGCTTTCCGGCGGCGAACAGCAGATGCTCGCCATCGGCCGCTGCCTGATGGGTGCGCCGGAGCTTGTGATGTTCGACGAGCCTTCGCTCGGGCTGGCACCCGCGCTTGTTCAGGACGTGCTGGCGACCATCCAGGACCTCAACCGTGAGGGGCTGACGTGCCTGCTGGTGGAGCAGAATGTGGCGGTTTCGCTGAAACTTGCCAGCCGCGCCTATGTTCTGGAAAACGGCCGCATTACGCTCACCGGCTCGGGCGAGGAATTGCTGGCCGACGACCGCGTTCGCAAGGCCTATCTCGGGATGTAGGCCGCGCGCCTTACCGCCGCATCAGCGCATTGAGCACGGCGACCCGCAGCGGCAGCGGCGTTTCGGGAAACATCGAGCGCAGATAGGTCAGCGCCTGCGAGGCGGTGCCGGGATTGATCTCGGCCAGCGCCTGCGTCATTGCGCGGGCGAGGTTCGCCTCGGACTGGCCGGTCATGAAGGCAGGCGCCAGGGCGACATCGCCAAATGCCGTCGGCTCGTCCACCCGGAGGGTCTGACGAAGCGACATCCGGCCGGGCGACATCTGACCCGAAGACATCTGACCTGGGGTGACATGACCGGGGGTCTGGGCGCGCATTCTTCAGTTCCATTGCGATGGATCGCAGAAAGAACGCCCGCACATCCGTCCGGTTCCGGCCGATATAAAGCCTTTCCGGAGGGTGGATATCCGCCAATCGAATCAAGCCTTTGCCATTGTTCGCCGGTCTTGCCAAGCTGTCCACCGGCCATTATCGGCTCAAGCTCGCGACCTGAGTCTGCCCGGCCTCCCGCAGGAGAAAGCCCCATGAAATTGTACTACTCACCCGGCGCCTGTTCTCTCGCGCCGCATATCGTGTTCCGCGAGACCGGCCAGGCGGTCGACCTGGAGCGCGTGGATCGCAAGACCAAGACCACCGCCGGCGGCGAGAATTTCCTCGACATCAATCCCCTCGGGCATGTGCCGACGCTCAGGCTCGACAACGGCGCATACCTCACAGAGGCCGTCGCGATCATGCAGTACATCGCCGACCGCAAGCCGGAGAGCGGGCTGATGCCAGCGGCGGGCAATATGGACCGCTACCGCGTGCTCGAATGGCTGAATTTCACCGCCACCGAATTGCACAAGCAATTCACGCCGCTCTTCAAGGAGGGCACGCCGGAAGATTACAAGCCGGTGGCCAAGGCCAGTCTGGAAAAGGCGTTCGGGATCATCGACCGGCACCTCGAGGGCAAGACGAATCTGGTCGGCGAAAACTTCACCGTGGCCGATGCCTATCTGTTCGTGGTGACGAACTGGTCGCGCTTCCAGCAGATCGATGTCGCGCAATGGCCAAACCTGAAGGCGTTCCAGGAGCGGGTGCGAGCACGGCCGGCGGTGGAAGAGGCGATGCGCGCGGAAGGCATGATCAAGACCAAGCCCGCGGCGGCGTGATCCGCGCATAAAAAAATCCGGGGCCACCGATCAGAGGTGCCCCGGATCTGAATCTTGTGCGGATCAGCCCTTCGGCTTGCCGATGGTCACCGACAGGGAGCCGACGCCTTCGATCTCGCATTCGATCTTGTCGCCGATATTCACCTGACCGACGCCAGCCGGGGTGCCGGTCATGATGATGTCGCCGGCAGCAAGCTCCACCATTTCCGACAGCTTCCAGATCGTCTCCGGCACATTCCAGATCATCTGGTCGAGATCGCCGTTCTGCTTCATCTCGCCGTTGACCTTGAGGCGGATAAAGCCCTTTGCCGGATGGCCGATCTCCGAGGCCGGCACCAGCGCGCCGCAGGGGGCGGACGCATCGAAGGCCTTGCCGATTTCCCACGGGCGTTTCACGTCGCGCGAGGCGATCTGCAGGTCGCGGCGCGGCAGGTCGATCCCGACGCCATAACCCCAGATGCAATCATTGGCGTTTTCCGGCTTGATGTTCAGGCCGCCGGACTTCAACGCCACGACCAGTTCGACCTCGTGGTGCACGTCCTTGGTCAGCGGCGGATAGGGTACAACCGAACCATCGGCGACCACTGCATCGGCGGGTTTTGCAAAGAAGAACGGGGGCGCGCGCTCGTCCTGGCCCATCTCGCGGATATGCTCGATGTAATTGCGGCCGACACACCAGATCCGGCGCACCGGAAACTTCTCGTCGGATCCCTTGACTGCGAGTGCGGCCTGCGGCGGCTGCGGAATGACGTAACGATCGCTCATCGGATTTGATGCTTTTTTGTCACATAGAGCCGGAGAACGGCGATAAGCGGCTGCCGGTACAGATTTGCGGTTGGCCGCGAGCGGGGTCACCGCATATCATAGCAAATCAGAGCGTCAAACCGCGCCGCCGATTC
>JAEVZN010000382.1 GCA_023392205.1 Pseudomonadota bacterium | reverse complement strand
CTTGTACTGTTGGGGCCGCTAGCACTGCTTGGCTCGATAGCCCAGCTCGCCTCTGCAGCGGTTCTGCTTCTGCTACTGGTGTTCGCCTTGATGAACGCCGCGCTGGTGATCTTGCGACGACGCGCGGGCGAACCCAGGGGGGCATTTGAAATCCACCCGGCTCTGCCGGCCGGTGGCGTGCTGATCTGTACAGCACTGATCCTGCAGCGAGTCGTCAATGGAGATTGGGTCGCCCCTGCGCTGGCCGGAGCCATGGTTGCAGGCATACTGCTGACCTACATGGCACTTTACGGCAGGATAGCAAAGAGCCCACCGCACTGACGAGCATTTAGGGCTGCTCTTGGCCACGCAGATAGACGAACCAGTACACGCCGCCCACCAGCACACCGCCTCCAACCATATTGCCGAGCGTTACCGGCACGAGGCTCCAGAGAAAACCTGTCCACGAGAGCGCCGGGTGAGGCGTCTGCGCCGCGCTCACCGCCGCGGGAAAGAGTTGTGCGCTCCAATCCTGGACCAGCTCCCGGCTGGCCCACGGTCGCTGTAATAGCCGCAACAGCGAACCTCGGCCCGCGTCTCAGAGCGAATTTCCCGCCTATAAAAACAAATCAAGCAATGCGTTGCGCACGGGCGAGAAGGTTCGACACCGAGGAAACATGCCATCGACCCCCACGGGGGGATCGGACCCCGCGCTCATTAAGCGCTTTCGTCGTGGCGCCGATGCTGGTGATGCCCCCAGCGCGCAAGGTCGTCAGGAATGGCAATAGCTCGCGGACATATCGGTCCGCGGTCGCTGACTGCACCTCTCGGCCAAGTTTAGCCGCGTCCAGTGCGCTCACCGGGTTACCAAGCCTAGCCCCGGCCGCGCGCTTTGCCGCCAGAGCGGCCTTGGTTCGCTCCGAAATCATCCGCCGCTCTTTCTCGGCCAAGGCGGCGTACAGGTGGAGCATAAACGGATCCGCGTCACGGCCAAGCTCGGCAACGATGAACGGAACCTTCTGCGCCATCAGCCCGGCCACGAAGGCGACGTCGCGGGAGAGACGGTCGAGCTTTGACACCATCACGCAGCATTTCGCTGACTTGGCGGCCGCGAGGGCTGCCGCCAGCTTAGGCCGCCGGTCGAGCGCGTCAGCACCCTTGCCGGTTTCGGCCTCGATGTACTCGCCGACCAGGGAAATGCCTTCCGCTTCGGCGAACCGGTCGATTGCCGCCCGTTGGGCTTCGATCCCCAGTCCAGAGCGCTGCTGCCGCTGTGTCGAGACTCGCAAGTAGGCAATCGCCCTGTCCATACAAACAGCAAACCACCGTTTGCGGTTTGTATGAAGTCGAATTCAGAGCAATTTCATTGCTGTTTTCTTGTTGCACCAGCGAAGCCTCAACGCCCGGCGGTCGCAATTGTTGGCCTCAGATGGCGCAAAGCCCCAGGCGTTCTGTTAAGCCGCGCGTGTGGCCGGCTGTGCGCCCAGCCGGGCCGGGATGGCTGCTGCCCGACTCGATGGCGCAGGACGCTGTCGAGAGACGGCTGGCGGTTCCAAAAAGCTGTGGTTCCAAGCGTTGCGCACTGCAATGACTCTTTTGCTGGAAAACATTCGCCAAACTGTCATCCTCAGGATGTAAGGCGGAGGCTAAACGGCGGGTAGGCTCTCATGTTGCGTTTTCTATGCCCAACTGTGCGAAAAGAATTCGACAGTGGCATCATTCTCGACGAACAGACCTATCGGTGGAACCGACTGAGCATCGTGTCCGTGATTTGCGTGCACTGTCAGCGAAAGCATAGATTCCTGATAGCGGACGCAAATTTTCGGGCCGAAGAAGTCGCCGCTTAGACCATGCCGTTTCTCATCAGGATCGCATCAAGCGCGATTGCTGTCTTGATCGCCGTGATCAGCCCGGCGGAGTCGCGGCCGGCAACGGCGACCTGTGGCCCCCTCCAAAGGGTTGCACAGGTGCATGCCAACGATATGGCGAGAAGGGAGCGCCTGGACCACGCCGGCTTTCAACAGCGCGCAGCGCAGGGCGCGCGGGCTGAGAACGTTGCGATGGGACATGCCAGCCTGTCGAAAACCATGCAGCAATGGCGTGCCTCGCCGCGGCATGCAGCCAATATGCGCCTTCCAGGCTGTAAGGCGATCGCTCAGGCCGTCTCGCGATCGGGGCGGCATTATTGGGTTATGCTGATTGGTCCCTGACCTCAACGAGAGCCTGGGGCTGTGTTTCGTTGATGGGTTCCCCTGCGTGTCGGCATCTCGCGTCCTCAATCAGGCGGCTCGTAGGGTGACGGCAGGTAACGGTCGCGCTGGCGCGGGGTCCGATGAATGAAGATCTCCGGGTCGGTCCAGTCCACGGGCTGCCCCTGCACGATCCGCTGGAGGGTCGCGGTGCTCAGATCTCTGACGTCGCAATTGGCGATGGCAGCCTGAACCAGGTGTTCGCTCGGTGCTTCCTTCCAGCGCGCGCGGGTTTTCAGCCAGAATATCTGCGCGGTGACATTGCCGTTGCGCGCATTGTTGAACAGAAAGCCCGCCACCTGCGCATTGGCCTTGATAGAGCCAAGGTCGAGCTCCTCGCGATAATGCTTGCGCAGCGTCTTCGGGTCGATCCCGACGACACCGGCAATGTCGGCTTCCGGGATGCCGTACGCCGCCAGGGCTTCCACCTGCCGACGCTGGGCGGGGTCAGGGGCGTGGGCGCGGCGGCTCAACCTTGCGTCCCCTCGCCTATCCGCTCTGCGGACACTTCAGCGAAGCTTCGTCCATCCTCGAGGCGGGCGATCTCCCCGCTGAAAGCCTGCCAGCGCTCGATGGCAACATCGACATATTCCGGCATCAGCTCGATGGCGTGACAGGAGCGGCCCGTGATTTCGGCTGCGATGATGGTCGTCCCGGAGCCACTGAAGGGCTCGTAGATGGCCTGGCCGGCGGAAGAATTGTTCTCGATCGGCCGCTTCATGCATTCGACCGGTTTCTGCGTGCCGTGCTCGAAGCCCTTTCCTTCGCGTGCCGGGATCTGCCACAGCGTGGACTGCTTGCGGTCGCCTACCCAGCCCGCAGGACCATTGCGGACCGCGTACCAGCACGGCTCGTGCTGCCAGTGATAATGCCCGCGGCTGAGGGCAAAGCGATCCTTGGCCCAGATGATCTGGGAGCGAACGTCAAAGCCGGTGGCGGCGAGCGACGCCTGCACCGTGCTGGCATAGCGCCCGGCATGCCAGACATAGGCGACCGACCCTGGGAAGAGAGCCCAGGCTTCGCGCCAGTCGGCACGATTGTCGTTGGCGACCTTGCCCAGCCGCTCTTTATTGCGCTTCACCCCAGCCGTGGCCCGCCATCCCGGATCGTACTCGACCCCATAGGGAGGATCGGTGACCATCAGGTGCGGGCGCACTCCGCCGAGGACCCTTTCGACATCAGAGGCCTGCGTGCTGTCGCCGCACAGCAGGCGATGCCGTCCGAGAGTCCACAGATCGCCGGTCCGGGCCACCGGATTGGCGGGCGGTTCGGGCACCTCGTCCGGATCGGTGAGACCCACCGCAGCGGAAGCCGACAGCGCGGAAAGCTCCGCAGCATCGAAGCCGATCAGTTCGAGCTCAAAGCCCGCGCCCTGCAACTCTTCGAGTTCCAGCGTCAGAAGCGCCTCGTCCCAGCCGGCATTGAGGGCCAGCTTGTTGTCGGCGATTGCGTAAGCCTGGATCTGCGCCTTGCTCCAGCCGGTGGCGACCATCACCGGCGCGTCGGTGAGACCAAGTTTACGCGCCGCCCGGACGCGACCGTGCCCGGCAATGATCGTGTTCTCCTCGGTGATCAGCACCGGGCTGGTCCAGCCCCATTCCCGGATCGAGGCCGCGATCTGGTCGACCTGCGCCTCGCTATGAGTTCGAGCGTTCCGCGCGTAGGGGACCAACGCGTCGATAGGCCGGCGTTCGACCTTGTCCGCCGGCCAGGCAATGGCATTTGCCGGAGACTTACGCCTCGCCATCGTCCTGATCCCTGTTGAAGTGTCTGTTACCAGGGATGGCGGTTGGATCACCCTCGTAATCCGGCGCTTTCCAGCTGACGATGATGCGCTCGATGGCGGTGATCTGTTCGCCAGGCTCATCGAAATGGCCTGCCTGTTCTGCGATACGCAGAAGCGTCCCGACATTGCGCTGGTCTCCCTTGAGCGCGCCCACAACCAGCCCACGCATGAGCGCCTCGGCTTTTGTGACCTTCCGAACTTCGTTGCCTTCGCGCAGCGAAACTTCTTCCTTGAGGATCTTCTCAAAGATGGTCTTGAGGTTCTGGCTGCCCTTCCGCCGCCCGGATGGATTACCGCTCTGGCCCGGTTTAAACCGGGTATGCACCGGCGGGCGCTTATAGCCGACCGATAGTTTTGTGGACGGTTTTGTATTCAATGGTCGATGTCCGTTCAGAGGCATTCTCGAAAAGGGCAAAGCCCAAAACCAAAGCTCATCTGCGCTGTAGATCGCATTAGCACCGCTCGCTTTCGTGCAATGATGCTCAGCTCAGGGCAATGAACGCATTATAACATAATGCGTCGCCGTCTTCCGGCTCAGCTCACTTCGAATGATTGCGAAGCACTGCGAATGATTGCGCAGGCAAGATCGCAAAAAGAATCAGGCTGCCAGCTGAGCGACAGGCACGTTTTGGCGGCATAGATGCCACGCGTCACAACATGCTTCCTCAGATTGAGGGCGCCTATGATGCATAGGGCGCCTATGGCTGCGTGCTGACCGCGTCACTGCTTCGGACGTCCCATAGATGCCCTCGGAAGCATAGGCGCCCCCGGCTTAAAGGTAGGGCGCAGTACGTTGCAGGGCGTCAATGCACCCAGAGTCACACACTGTTATTCAAAGTGAAGTTGTGGATTCCGAGAAAACTCCTGCCACCGCCGATGCGAGCCGTGTGTTCAGGCTAACATTGGCATCCTCATGAGATTCGCGAAAGGAAGTGCAAATGGTTTCAGTTGCGACTTTCCTTGTACGTACACCGCGTGAGCTGGCAGAGGCTTTTCTGCGCAAATGTGGACTTGAGCTGCCTGCGAGTTTTGAGTGGTCAGGCAAGGTAAAGGAGGTTGCGGCCCGCGTGAAGAATTGCATCGACACCGCGGACCAGCGCCAGCAATCGCGCTTGATGCAAGATTATGAACGTGTGGCAGGCATGTCTGACGAGGGCGGACAGGCAGCCCTTCTATCGGTGTTTAATGACCATGCTGTTCTGGATCATCTTGCGAATTCATGCAGCAGATCGTGCTGGGTTTATCTAAATGATCCGGTGGCGTTTAAACGAGCGGAAGAGGCTCGGTACACAGACGAGCACAGGCGCGGACGAAAGTGGACGGGAGTGGTCACGAGGACAAATTTGCCAATTGATCATGGCGCGCTTGACAGATTTAGGAGTGCCGTTCTGAAGGAGTTGGGGTCGGAGAACGTGCACGTTGATATTTTTGATCGTCAACGCTTGAGCTTCGGTGGGGATCCTTTTTCGATTGTGCAAGTGACCGTCTTCCGCGACGGTTTGGCAGAGGACTTCCCTGAGTTTGTGGATGGCAAGCTGGATTGGCGGTCCCGGCGCCCGGTTTACGAAGCGGCATTGACGTATGAGGCCAAAAGCGGCGTGGTGGAAGTGGTTGCGGAGAACCGTGAGATCCGCAAGCATCTTATTGAAATATTTGTTCGGGATCTTCTTGGCGTGAGTGAGCACGAACCTCTCCCATTCAGGGAGTTCGATCTCGACCCGCTGCTGCGGCATTGCAAGCTCTCAACCGATCCCCGAGACGGGATCGAATCGGTCCGCGTAACAATGCTCCGCCTCCAGCCCTTCGACAATCCTGGCGAGCGCATTACGCTTGAATGCAGCTCGAAAGAAGCCGGCGCGATTTGGGATATGGCGAACAGCCATTTCGGAAAGACAAATCCGCTCATGGTCGGTTTCGTCGTCACACAGGCGAAGCTTGTGATCCGCTTCCATCCGGAGGGTGACGCGCGCCGTGGAAAAACTCTGCCGTTGACTGTCACGATGCCGCACGGTTGTGATCTTAAAGACAGAACCCAGAGGGAGATACTGATCGGCGAGAAATATCTGAAGAAATGGAAGCTTTTGAGCGATGCCTAGCGGGGGGCGTCTTGAACTCGGTGCGATTAAGCTCCTGTTTGAAGCCCTGGAAGCGCCCAAAGCAATAATCGCTGGGGTCGCAGCGCGACAATATCGTCATGAACTCGATGGCCTCAGATCTGCACAATTAGTCAGGCCCGATGGCCACATCGCATTGGGCGCCGATGATGATGACAGGCCCAGGGAATTGGTCTGGTCGACGGATACAGAGGGCTACGGGTATTTCAGCGAGTCGGATGGCTGGGTTCCAGTGAAAGACCGGGATATCGAGGCATATGCAATCGATGTGTCGCGCCTTCTCACAATCCTGACCGGTAAATTCAGTCTCGCTGGCGTCAGCAGCCCTCGGTCGATACTGCCGGGGGTTCTGTGGGATCTTGGTTCGGCCCGCTTCGGCAAAAGGCCGAGGCGATGTCCGATCCTGTTTTCGCGACGAATGCATGAACCATCGGTGAGCGCATCGATTCGAGCTGCGATTCAGAAGCTAGGATTCTCTGAACGAGCAGTTCTTCTCACGAGTACCAGAGC
>JAEVZN010000361.1 GCA_023392205.1 Pseudomonadota bacterium | reverse complement strand
AGCCCGCATTGCACGCAGGCATCCTCGGTGAATTTCAGCATCGGCCGTTCGGTATCGGCGGAGAGCGCGCCGGTCGGACAGGCCGACACGCAGGCCAGGCACAGCGTGCAGCCTTCCGTCTTGACGTCCAGCGTTCCGAAGGGCGCGCCCTGCGGCAGCGCGATCACATCGACCGGCTGCGGTGCGACGCGATGCAATTCGCGCAAGGCGAGACGTTGCACATCACGCTTGCCGCCGGCCGGCAGGAAACTCGCCACCTCGCGTCTCGCGGTGCTGCTTCGCGGGATGGCGCGCAAGTGTTCGGACAGGATATCGGGATCGTCGGTCTCGATGGCCGCCACGCTGTGTGCGCCAAAGCCGAGACCCGAAAGGATCGGTTCGGCAAGCGCGATGGTCTTGTAAAGGCCGGTCACGTCATGGCGCGGACGTGCGCGCAGCAGGAAGCGGACCGCAATCGCACCATAGGCGCAGGACGCGGCAATCGTCTCCACACCGATCTGGGTGATCTCATTGACCGCAACCGGCAACACATGCGCAGGCAATCCGTCGCCATAGCGGGCCAGCGCATCGATCATCTCGGTGCCGCCGGTCTCGTCATGGAACAGCACCACCGGCGTCACGCCGCCCGCCTCGCGATAGGTCTGCAACATGGTGCGCAGCCGGCGCATCAGCACATCGGCCGGCGGCAGCGCATAGCTTGCGGCGCCAGTCGGACAGGCCGCCGCGCATTGTCCGCAGCCGGCACAGATTTCCGCACTGATCGCGACGTGATTGCCGGCCGGCACAATGGCGCCGGTCGGGCACAGATCGAGACAGCGGCGGCAGCCGACAATGCGCGAGCGTGAATGCGCGCAGATATCGGCGTCGTATGCGATGTAACGCGGCTTGTCGAAAGTGCCGACCAGATCGCGCGCCTTCATCGCCACGCGCATCATCGCGGACGGATCGCCCGGATCGGCGCGCAGATAGCCGTCGCGCAGATCGTCGGCCGGAAACAAAGATGCGCCGCCCGACAGATCGAGCAGGATATCGCAGCGCGAGACGGCGTTGTCGCGGGCGGCGCCGAATTGCAGCGCGCTGCGCGACGACGGGGCGGGCACGGCGTAATCGTCGACTGTGATTTCGAACGCCCCCAGCCAGCCTTTGGCGTTGCGGATCTTTCCCTTCACCACCGGGTAATCGGACCGCCGCCGCGGCAGGAGCCCGGCCGGATCGGTGACCAGCACGGTCACATCGAGATGGTCCTTGAGCAATTCGGCGGCTTCGATGGCGCGCTCGTCCCGGCCGTAAATCAGGACGATGCCTTCGCTGGTCAGCGGGACATACGGAATGTCGGGAGTGGTTTCGGAGGCGGCTGCGAGCAATGCCGCCATTTTTGGCGCGGCTTTGGCGGCGTCGTTCGACCAGCCGGCGGTCTCGCGGATGTTCACAAAACTGGGCGACAGGCCGCTCTCGCTCGCGACTTCGTCGAAGACCGGCGCTTCCTGGGTGCAGGCGACGGTGATCGCCCCGCCGGCTTGCGTCAGTTTCCGGAAGCGGTCGAGTTCCCCGCGGCAGAATTGCCGGCCGGACACGATCTGCGCATTGCCGCAAGCGGCCCCGATGGTGTCCAGATCGAGCGGCATGGTGTCTTCACAGGAGCACACCACGATCTGCCGCTTTGACGCTGTCATACTCTCTCCGCTTCCGGCGCCCCCGGAATGTTCGGTCGCCTTCAGATGCCGCGCTATACGCCGCGATCCGAAAGTTATAATTGGACCAGATACAATGTAAGGCCCCGTAGCACACCTGGACCGGCATGCGAACACGCGAAACCAGCCGCACCGCAGACGGCATTCTGCTCCCGCCGCCCTTCCGCCTGATCACCTTGCGGGAGGTCGGGGATGCCTTTGCCTTCGCAACTGCGAACGCGTCGACGGAAGGCGCCGGCACGCTGGTTCAGGTCGGCCGCTTCGACCTCGCGGAATTTGCCGTGGTGCTGGAACCCGACGACACGCTGCGCACGGCGCGCCGCACGCTCTATGCCTGCATGGCGGCGCTCGCGGACGCGATTGCGGTGCAGGCGCCGCCGGAAACCGCCGTAACCATCGTCTGGCCCGATGCGCTGCATGTGAATGCCGGCCTTGTCGGCGGCGGGCGCCTGGCCTGGCCGGAAGACACCGGCGAGGATGAAATCCCCGAATGGATCGTCTTTGCAGCGATGATCCGGTTGGTCTCGCTGGCCGATGGAGAGGCCGGCCTGTTTCCGCTCAGCGCCACGCTGGAAGACGAAGGGTTCGACGGCAATGCCGCAGAACGCATCGTGGAAACCTTTGCCCGGCACTTGATGTCCACCCTCGACGCCTGGCAGGCAGAAGGGTTTTCCGCGGTGACACGCAGCTATCTGGAGCGGCTCGATCGCGCGGCGGAAAAAGGCCTGCGCCGCGATATCGCCGACAATGGCGATCTCACCATCCGCCGCATGGGACAGACCGAAATCGAGCGGCACAGTTTGCTCCCCGCCTTGTCCACGCCAAGCTGGCGCGATCCGGCGACGGGAGGGCCGAAGCTGTGAAGCTTCTCAGGACCATCCGGCTCGATCCTTCCGATACCTTCGTCTTCGACAGCGCCGCCGAACCTGGAGAATGGGCGGTGACCGGCACCTTCCTGTTTTCCGACGCCGACCCGGACGCCTTGCAGGGCAAGGCGCGCAGCGCGTTCCGCGCCGGCTTTCTCGGCGTGGCATCTTTCGGATTTTCGACGCTGGTGCAGATCGTGGAGGCGACCGAGGACGCACGCGCGCAGGCAATCCGCGAACTGGCCATTCAGTTGCGCGACAGGCTTGGCGCGCCAAATCTGCAAGTCGCCGAAGCTGCGGCCAGTGAGGAGGTGGAATTCGCCGCCTCGCTCTGCGAACCGCACGATATCGATACGCTGATTGCGATGCATCGGAGGTTCGATGCGGGCGGTCTCCGCGAAACCTTCCGCAGCCTCAAGCCGAAAGCAGACCGCAAGGCCTTCCGGGCCTTCACCTTTCTGGATAGCGATGACGGGGAGCAGGAGGATGCGGGCGAGACCGTCGACCTGATGAATCTCGCGCAGGGAGACCGGACGTGAAGGATTTCTGGATTGCCTGTGGCCACCATCTGCTCGACCGGGATCAGTCCGGCGGGCTGGTTGTGACCGATGACTTCCTGAAGGTCTATCTCGCGCGGCCGGAACTCAAGCCGCCCGCAGATGCCTGCATTGTCGAGCAAACGCTCTACGGCGCCCTGATGGCGCAGCCGCGACGCGACGTCAGCCGTGACGACATCGCAGCGATCGCCGATGCGGATGCACGCGAAAACTGGGGCTTCATGCTGGCGTTCCGGGATCATCTGCTGCGGCATGCGACGCTGGAAGCGGCCTATCTCGATCTGGTGCGGCATGGCGGAGGCGGCATCCCGCCGATCTTCGTGAACCAGCTTGTCCATGTCATTTTGCGCAACGCGCTGGACGGCTGCGAAGACGCCTATGTCCTGCGCGCCGGGGAACTCTTCTTCCGGCCGCAGCGCGTGACCCTGCATGACGGCTCGCTGATCGCCGCCGACGAAGAGACCATCAGCGGCAGCGGCGGCACGCCTGCCTCGCCGCTGGTCTCGATGCTGGGCATTCCCGCACGGGCGGATATCGACGTCCTGACCGACGACAATGCCGATCACTATTTCGAGCACAGCGACCTGTTTCACAATGCGCTCGACCTCACAGCCGGACGGCGCGGGCTCGAAGGACTGGCAGAGGCGTTGCGCCGCTGGATCGGGCATCTTCTCGGCGTCGGCGTCTCCATCATGCCGCTAACGGAAATGCGCGATGTGAATTTCGTCTGGTATGCCGGTCTCGACGCCGACGGCACGAAAATCGGCGACGCCTTGTGGAAGGGCGAAGAGATCGATGACACCACACGCGGGCGTGTGATCGGATTGTTCCAGCTCACCTTCGACGATCCGCAGATGGTCATAGACAAGGTCGGACAGGACCCTGTCTATCTCATCCTCGCCATGTCACCCGACAAGATCATCCGCATGAAACCACAAAACGTCATTGCCGGACTTCCGATACGGCATCTTGAAGCGGTGGGCTGATGGCAGCGCTTGTCCAGATCCCGGTCGGCATCACAATCGAGCGAATCAAGGCACAAAGCCCCTGGATCGATTTCGTCTGGCAACCGCAATCCGTGCTGGTCGGCTTGCCGGATGCACTCCCCTGGACCCGTCTGTCGGGAGACGATGAGCGCGCGTCCTTCTATGCCGGGAGCGCCGCCATCGAATTGCACCGCGGCGATGCCGGGAGCTATCGCGAAAATCTTCTCGGCGATGGCCGGCTCTGGGTGGTGCTGGAACCGACCGAGTCCGATCCGCCCTATGCGCTGCTCAGGGTCACGGCCGATCCGAGCGAAGGCGAAGCCTATGCTGCGGCGGGTGTGTATCTGGTCGATTCGGTTCCCATGCCCGAGATCGTCCACGATGCCGTGGTACAATTCGTGGAGGAGCATTACGTCACGCAGACATTCTTCAAGCGCAAGCGCGACCGCGCCGACCCGAATGCCCTGGCGCGGCGAGTTCCGCGCGGACCGGAGCACCGGGATGAGTGATGACGATAATTTCCTGAGCCGATGGTCGCGCCGCAAACGCGCGGCGCTGGAGGACAAGGAATCTGCATCCGGAGATCAAAGACCGGATGCGGCCGGTTCTGTGGAGTTGCAATCCACACAGGATGGTGCGGACTTGCCGGCCGACGCACGGCCTCCGCTCGACGGGGCATCGCCACGGCCGGAAAACGTCGCCCCGTCCGATCTGTCGAAACTTCCCTCCATCGACTCCATCGGGCCGCAAACCGACATCCGCCTGTTCTTGCAGGCTGGAGTGCCCGCGACTTTGAAACGTGCTGCATTGCGGCGCGCATGGGCGGCAGACCCTGCTATCCGCGACTATATCGGTCTGTCGGAGAATTCCTGGGACTTCACCGCGCCCGATTCGATGCCCGGTTTCGGGACGCTCGATCCGGCCGCGGCGAAGAAGATGGTCGCGCAGATCTTTCAGCACCTGGAATCACCCGATCCGGACGAGCGCGCTGCCGATGAAACAGTCGCCAAAGCGGGTGAGCCCGGTGCCACTCCCTATGAGCCGCAAGTCGAAGACGCAGCATTGCGATTGCAGATCGATTTGCCTGCGGAAGAGGCAAAATCTTATGGCGAGGATGCAGCGCCCATCCTCGCGGCATCAGAAGCCTCTGCAACGGCACTGCCAGTTTCGGTTGAAAATGCTGCAACGCAACATGCGCAGGAAGATGGGCTTGATGCAAGTCCGCGCAAGCGCTTGCATGGTGGTGCACTGCCGAAATGAAGAGAATTAGTGCGGCGTTTGTACGCTTATAGCTTCGGACTATTGACCCATTCCAAACTACCTGCGTATTGTTTTGAACGCCTCTTAAGTGGCGTTCAGTGCAACTTTTTAGAGCAGTGAGTTCGGCTCCGACAATGCGCGACCCCGGCCTCGATGAAGCGATCCGTGCTGCCGGCGGTGTTAGTGAACTCGCCAGACGCATCGGAATATCGCAGCCTTCCGTTTCAAACTGGGACCGTGTCCCGGCGGAGCGCGTTGCTGCCGTCGAGCAGGCCACGAATGTCAACCGCGCCGTGCTCCGTCCCGACCTTTTCGGCGATGTTGCGGACGACAAGGCCGTCGATGAGATCGATCTCGCCCGCGCGCAGGAATACGGGTTGCTGGCAGTTCTGCTCGCGCGCGCGCCAAGCGCTGAATTTCTGAAAAAGCTTTCGCAATTGCGCGGCGATTCCTCTCCGCTTGGACTGGCGCATGTCGCATTGGCGGAAGCCGCGAGCGCAGCAAATCCGGAACGTGTCGAGCGCGAATTCTTCAATCTGTTTATCGGCGTCGGCCGCGGCGAGCTGTTGCCCTATGGCTCTTATTATCTGACCGGCTTCCTGCATGAGCGCCCGCTGGCGCGGCTGCGCGACGATCTGAATGCACTCGGCATTGCGCGCAGCGACGGCAATCCGGAGCCCGAAGACAACGCCGCATTGCTTTGCGAAATCATGGCCGGCCTTGCCGGCGGACGTTTCCCGGCCGCGCCGGGGACCGACAAACGCATCTTCGACAACCATCTTGCGCCCTGGATCGGACGTTTCTTCACCGATCTGGAGAACGCGGAGGAAGCGGACTTTTACCGCAAGGTGGGAACGGCGGGGCGCGTGTTCATCGAGATCGAAAGCGAGGCCTTTGCGCTTCCGTCATGACGGCGCGGGTCTTGAGACATCGAAGGAGGAGACGGCAATGACAGACAAGGACAAGTCACGGGAGCAGAACGCTGCCGTCGGCCGCCGTGATTTCTTGCGTGCGCTGGGAGCCGGCGCCGGCGTTGCGGTCACCGCAGCGGCGCCGATGGCAAGTGCGGCGCGTGCCGACAGCGAGACCGCCGACGAAAAGCGAAGGGCCCGCTATCAGGGCAATTCCGCCGACGTCCAGACATTCTACCGGGTCAATCGTTACCCGGCGAAGAAATAAGGGAGGCAGAGCCGTGCTGATCAGGAGAGCAGAACGCGACAAGCGCCGCGGCCATCTGGCCCAGGCGCTGGCATCTCAATCCACCGGCGGCATCGACCGCCGCACCTTCCTGCGCCGCTCCGGGCTTGCCGCAGGCAGCCTCGCCGCCGTCGGCGCCTTGCCGCTCGCCGGCATGCGCAAAGCGGAAGCCGCACCGGCACAGCCGGGCGCGCAGGTCACCATCCGCAAGAATATCTGCACGCATTGCTCGGTCGGCTGCACCGTCATCGCCGAAGTGCAGAACGGCGTGTGGACCGGACAGGAGCCGGGCTGGGATTCGCCCATCAATCGAGGCTCGCATTGCGCCAAGGGTGCATCGGTGCGCGAGCTGGTGCATGGCGACCGCCGGCTGAAATACCCGATGAAGCTGGTCAACGGACAATGGCAGCGCATCTCTTGGGATGCCGCCATCAACGAAATCGGCGACAAGCTGACGGAGATCCGCGGCAAGTCCGGTCCGGATTCGGTCTATTGGCTGGGCTCGGCGAAATTCTCCAACGAAGGCGCCTATCTGAACCGTAAATTCGCGGCCTTCTGGGGCACCAACAATGTCGACCATCAGGCGCGCATCTGCCACTCCACCACGGTGGCCGGCGTTGCCAATACCTGGGGCTACGGCGCGCAGACC
>JAEVZN010000352.1 GCA_023392205.1 Pseudomonadota bacterium | reverse complement strand
CCCTCAAGCCATCGCCATTCGAACCTTGCCAAATCGCCCGGAACGGGCGAAGGCGTACCCGATCATGCGACGAGCGAAGGCAACATGCGCCTGTTGATCATCGAAGACGATCGTGACGCCGCCGAATACATCGCCCGCGCCTTTCGCGAGACCGGCCATGTCGCCGATCATGCGGCGGATGGCGAGGAGGGCCTCGCCATGGCGCTGGACGGCGATTACGACGTGCTCATCGTCGACCGCATGCTGCCCAAGCGCGACGGCCTGTCGGTGATCGGCGAGTTGCGCGACAAGAAGATCGAGACGCCCGTCCTCATTCTGTCCGCGCTTGGCCAGGTCGACGATCGCGTCAAAGGCTTGCGCGCCGGCGGCGACGATTATCTGCCCAAGCCCTATTCCTTTTCTGAATTGCTGGCGCGCGTCGAAGTGCTGGCGCGCCGCCGTGGCGGTCGCAACGAGGAGACGCTCTATCGCGTGGGAGACCTTGAACTCGACCGGTTGTCGCATCGCGTGACACGCGGCAGTGAAGAGGTGGTCCTGCAGCCGCGCGAATTCCGCCTGCTCGAATATCTGATGAAGCATGCGGGGCAGGTGGTGACGCGCACCATGCTGCTGGAGAATGTGTGGGATTATCACTTCGATCCGCAGACCAACGTGATCGACGTGCATATCTCGCGGCTGCGCTCGAAGATCGACAAGGGATTCTCGCAGCCTTTGCTGCACACCATCCGCGGCGCCGGATACATGATCCGCGACGGCGCGCGCCAGCCCTGACGCCGTGACCGCGCTCGGCAAGCTGTTCCGGACGACGGCCTTCAAGCTGACGCTGGTCTATCTGACGGTGTTCGCGCTGTTTGCGGTCTTTTTGCTCGGATATTTTGCATTCAACACCCAGCGGCTTTTCACCGAGCAGGTGACGCAGGTGGTCGATGCGGAGATGTCCGGTCTCATCGACCACTTCAACGCCGGCGGCATCCGCCGTCTGACCTTCGTCGTGGAATCGCGTTCACGGCGGCCGGGATCGAGCCTCTATCTGTTCACGACGCCGGGCGGTGAGGGCGTTGCGGGCAATGTCGGCTCGCTGCCGACCGGCATCCTCGACAAGCCGGGCTGGACCGAGACCGTCTATCGCCGCATCGAGGAAAGCGAAACCTCCGAACTGCATGGCGCCATCGTGCGCGTCCACCAATTGCCCGGCGGCTTCAAGCTGCTGGTGGGCCGCGATCTGGACGAGCGCGACCGGCTGTTTCAGGTCGTGCTGGATGCCGGAAAATGGTCGGCGGCCGTGGTCATCATCCTTGGCCTGATCGGCGGATTTTTCGTGGCGCGGCGCATGCTGCGCCGGGTCGATGCGATGACCGAGACCACCCGCACGATCATGGGCGGCGACCTGTCCGGCCGCCTGCCGGTGGCCGGCAGCGGCGACGAACTCGACCGGCTGGCGCTCAATCTCAACGAGATGCTGGACCGCATCGAGGCGCTGATGCTCGGCCTCAAGGAAGTGTCCGACAATATCGCGCACGACCTCAAGACGCCGCTCACGCGGCTGCGCAACCGCGCCGAGGAGGCGTTGCGGCAGCCCGGTGATGTGGCCGATTACCGTGCGGCGCTGGAAGCCACGATCGAGGAATCCGATTCGCTGATCCGCACCTTCAATGCGCTGCTGATGATCGCGCGGGCCGAATCCGGACAGGCCCGCGACAATATGGCCGCGTTCGATGCCGCCGAAGCCGCGCGCGCGGTCGGCGAATTGTACGAACCGCTGGCGGAAGAGCAGGGCCTGACACTTGAGGTCGATGCGCCGGGCGCCGTGACGATCAACGGAAACCGCGAATTGATCGGGCAGGCACTGGCCAATCTGGTGGATAATGCCATCAAATATGCAGCGCCGCTGAGCGAGAGCAATGGTGTCTCCACAGCCGTCACCGTCTCGGCCCGGATCGAGGGCGATCGCGCCATGCTCAGCGTGGCCGACAGGGGGCCGGGGATTGCGGCAGACGATAAAAGCCGGGCTGTGGAGCGCTTCGTGCGGCTGGAGAAAAGCCGTTCGGTACCGGGCTCCGGCCTCGGCCTGTCGCTCGCCTCGGCGGTGGCGCGGCTGCATGGCGGCGAATTGCGGCTGGAGGATCATGCGCCGGGCCTCAAGGCCACGCTGATTTTGCCACTCCATATCCATGTGCCCGGCTCCGGCGCGGCCGAGACCGCAGCGCCGCAACCGTCCGGCGTGCCCACAGCACGGCCCGCTCCCGCATAAACACTCCCAATTTTAACCCGGCTGGTCTATGCCCGGCAGCGATGACAAGTGGCGCTGCCCTTCACCAACGCGATCCGGCGCAATTGCCTTTGCCGCCGGCATCGCTCGCCGTACGTATCGCCGAGGCCCCGTATCGACCGCCGCAGGCCGGTGCTGTCGACCGGCCGGATG
The DNA here is from genome assembly GCA_023392205.1 of Pseudomonadota bacterium. Taxonomy (GTDB): domain Bacteria; phylum Pseudomonadota; class Alphaproteobacteria; order Rhizobiales; family Xanthobacteraceae; genus Pseudorhodoplanes. The sequence continues at coordinate 4,103 of JAEVZN010000352.1, read as the reverse complement.
CCGATCTGCTGGACAAGGCAGAGCTGGCCGCCATTCTCGCAGCGCATCCGAAGGCGCGGACGCTGCTCGAGGGCCTTGCCGAATATTCTCCCTATCTGTGGGAATTGGTGCGCGCCGATGTGCCGCGCATCGTTCGTCTGCTCGCCTGCGAACCCGAACCGCATTTCGAAGCTCTCCTGCAGGAGACACGGACCCGCATTGCCGGCACCGCCGACGAGGCGGAGGCGATGCGCCTGTTGCGGCGAATGAAATCCGAATCCGCGTTGCTGATCGCCCTGTGCGATATCGGTGGCGTCTGGCCGGTGATGCAGGTGACGGACGCGCTGACGCGGCTTTCCGATTGCGCCGTTCAGGCGGCCGTGCGTTTCCTGCTCAACGACGCCGTGCGCCGCGACCGCCTGGAGCCGCAAGACCCTGCCAATCCCGAAACCGGCTCCGGCTATATCGTGCTCGCCATGGGCAAGATGGGCGCCTTCGAACTGAATTATTCGAGCGACATCGACCTGATCGTCTTCTACGATCCCGACGCGCCGGGCATCCCGCCCGAGACGGAAGCGGCGGCGCTCTATATCAGGGTGACGCGCGGGCTTGTGAAGCTCCTTCAGGAGCGCACAGCCGACGGCTATGTCTTCCGCGTGGATTTGCGGCTGCGGCCGGATCCGGCCTCCACGCAGGTTGCTATCTCGGTGGCGGCCGCACTCGATTATTACGAGCATCGCGGGCAGAACTGGGAACGCTCGGCGATGATCAAGGCGCGTCCCTGCGCCGGCGACATCGCAGCGGGCGACAGGCTGCTGAAGGCGCTGACACCATTCGTGTGGCGCAAATACATGGACTTCGCCGCTTTGGCCGACATCCATGCCATGAAGCGGCAGATTCACGCTTATCGCGGACATGGCGAGATCGCGGTCGCCGGGCACAATATCAAACTCGGCCGTGGCGGTATCCGCGAGGTCGAATTCTTCGTCCAGACCCAGCAATTGATCGCAGGCGGACGCCATCCGGAATTGCGCGACCGCCGCACCCTGACCACGCTCGCGTCTCTTGCGGACGGCCAATGGGTCGGGACCGACGCGAAAGGCGATCTGGAGGCGGCCTATCTGTTTCTGCGCCGCGTCGAGCACCGATTGCAGATGGTGGCCGACGAACAGACCCATTCGTTGCCCTCTGAGCCCGACCAGCTGGCGCAATTCGCACATTTTCTCGGCTTTGACGGCGTCCCGGCTTTTTCCGAGGCGCTGCTACATCACCTGCGCAAGGTGCAGCAGCAATATTCGCAGCTCTTCGAGCCGGTGCCGTTGCCCGCCGACCAGCGGCTCAAATTTCCCAAGGATGAGGACGATCGCGAAACACTGGATCGTCTCGCCGAGATGGGCTTTCGCAATCCGCTGGAAATTTCCGCCACCATCCGCAGCTGGAATAGTGGACGCTATCTGGCCTTGCGCAGCGACTTTGCACGCACGCAATTGCAGCAGTTGATCCCGCCGCTGATCGAGCATCTGGCGCGCCACGAGAACCGCGAACAGGCGGTGCTCTCTTTCGACCGCTTCCTTTCCGGCCTTCATGGGGCCTTCGGCGGGCGGCTGATCTCGCTGCTTCTGCAAAACCCGGATTTGCTGGCGCTGGTGTCGCTGATGCTCGGTACGGCGCCGCGTCTGGCGGACATTCTCGCACATCAGCCGCAGGTGATGGATGCGCTGATCGATCCGGCATTTTTCGGCGTGCTGCCTGATGCGCACACCTTGTCGCAGGAATTGTCGCGCTCGCTCGACCAGTCGGTGTCCTACGAGGACAAGCTCGACCGTTTGCGGCTGTTCGGACAGGAGCACATGTTCCTGATCGGCGTGCGCATTCTGTCCGGCACCGTCTCCGCCGAACAGGCGGGTGAGGCCTATGCGCGGCTGGCCGATGTCATCATCCGGGCGCTGCATGCCGATGTCGAACAGGTCTTTGCGGAGACCTACGGACTCATTCGGGGGCAGCAGACGGCCTGGCTTGCGCTCGGTAAGCTCGGTGGCCGGGAAATGACCGCAAGCTCCGATCTCGATCTCATTCTGGTCTATGACTTCGATGAGACCGAACCGGAGTCCAATGGCGAGCGTTCGCTCTATGGCGCGCAATATTTCGCGCGGCTGACCAAGCGCTTCATCTCGGCGCTGACCGCACCCACCAATTACGGCGCGCTTTACAACGTCGATATGCGCCTGCGTCCGTCCGGCCGCGCCGGTCCGGTGGCGACCAAGATCGATTCCTTCCGCGACTATCAATTGAACGAAGCCTGGACCTGGGAGCATATGGCGCTGACCCGCGCGCGGGTGGTGTCGGCGACCGGCAGTTTCGGCGCTCAGGTCAGCGAGACCATCCGCAGCGTGATCGCGCAGCGTCGCGACCCGCGTGTGATTGCGGGCGATGCCTTCGAGATGCGGCAGGCGATCGCCGCCGAGCGCGGGGAGGCCGATCGCTGGGATTTCAAATACGCGGCCGGCGGACTCGTCGATATCGAATTCATCGCGCAATATCTGCAACTCGTGCATGCCGTGGATCATCCGGAAATTCTGGATGCCTCCACTGCGCGGGTGCTGGAGCGTGCGGCGCGGCTCGGGCTGCTGGCGCCGGAAGATTCCGAAGTGCTGCGTCCGGCGGTGCAGCTTTATCAAAATCTCAGTCAGATCCTGCGGCTGTGTCTGTCGGCGCCCTTCGATCCGAAAAAGGCCGATCCGGGATTGCTGCGGCTTCTGACGCGCGCGGCCGACGTGCCGGATTTCCCGACATTGGCGGCGCATGTGGCGGAAACGCAGGAGCGGGTGCGCGAGCGCTTCAATATCCTGCTCGGTCCGTCGGACCGCGAGCCAGATTAACCGGCAATGCGGCGTTGCGGCCGCGCCGTGACGCGGGATGCAGTTTTTGCTTCGACTTTGGCGTCAACTTTGGGGTCAAGCGTCGGACCGTTTACCGGCAGCCGCAATTGCACGATCGTGCCGATGCCCGGCGCCGAGCGGATGCGCATGCGGCCGCCATGCAATTCGACCAGCGATTTGGCGATGGCCAGCCCCAGTCCCGATCCGTGATGGGTCTTGGTCAACTGGCTCTCCACCTGCTCGAACGGGGTGCCGAGTCGCTTGAGCGCCTCTTTCTCGATCCCGATTCCGCTGTCGCTGATGCTGATCAGAACGCAGCCGCCCGCGCGTCGTCCACGCACGATCACATGGCCGCCGGCGGGGGTGAACTTCACGGCATTGGACAGAAGATTAAGGGCGATCTGCTTGAGTGCGCGGCGGTCGGCACGAAAGGTGAGATCGGGCGCGATCCGGGAGGTGAGCGTGAGATTCTTCTCGTCGGCGCGGGTGGACACAACCCGCAGGGAATCGGAAAGGATCTGGTCGAGCACGACCGGTTCGGGTTCGAGCCGCATGCGGCCGGCCTCGATCTTGGACATGTCGAGCACGTCGTTGATGACATCCAGCAGATACTTGCCGCTCTCGCGGATATCCCGGCAATATTCGTGATACTTGTCGGCACCCAACGCGCCGAACATGCCTTTTTCCATGATCTCGGAAAATCCGATGATCGCGTTCAGCGGCGTGCGTAATTCGTGGCTCATATTGGCCAGGAATTTCGACTTGGTATTGTTGGCCTCTTCGGCGCGATCCTTCTCGGCGATATATTTCTGCGCGAGGTCTTCGAGCTGCGCCTTGGACTGACGCAGATCCTCCACCGTGGCGAGGAGACGCGTCTCGCTGTTTTTCAGCTTGTGTTCCTGATGCTTCAGGCTGGTGATGTTGGTTCCGACCGACACATAGCCGCCGTCCTTGGTGCGGCGCTCGCTGAACAGCCAGTTTCCGTCGTCGAGTTGCGCCTCGAAGGTGCGGGCGCCGGGCGTTTCCTGACCGATATTGGCGACGCGGCTTGAATGCAGATGGGCGCGGCCAGCCGCGGCGATGGTTTCGTAGGCGATGCCGGGCTGCACCATCTCTTCGGGCAATTTGTGCAGATCCTGAAAATTCGAATTGCACAGAACCAGGCGATTGTCGGAATCCCACAACACGAAGGCTTCGGGAATGGTTTCGATGGCGTCGCGCAGACGCAGATCGGCGGCCATGGTG
>JAEVZN010000328.1 GCA_023392205.1 Pseudomonadota bacterium | reverse complement strand
GGCCTGCGAAGGCCGGGAAGGCAGTGCCCACGCCCGTATAGAAGGCGCCGACGTCCAGACCCTGGATCTGCGCCTGCTCGGTCAGGGCAAAGGTGTCACCCGGATAAGAGAAGGCAATGAATGCGTCCGGATTGGCCGCCGCGGCACCGCTGATGATGGGTGCGACGTCCTGCGTGCCGAGGGGGTAGGAGGCCTCGTAGACAATCTCGAAACCTGCTTCGTCCAGCTCAGACTTGGCCGCGTTCACGTGCTCAAGGCCGAAGGCGTCCGCCACGTGGACGAGCGCAACGGAGTTACCGATGTCGCCATTGTCGCGCAGCTTGACCAGCGTCTGCACCGCACCCTCGGCAAGCTGGGTCGCCGTTCCGAGCATCCAGAAGGAGTTCGGCCAGCGCTCGGCGAATTCGGCCACGCCGTCGGTTGCCGCGCTGGTGGTGATGTGCGGATAGCCATACTGAGCGATCATCGGCGCGGTGGCGACGTTGATGCCGGTCGAGTAAGGCGTGATGAGAAAGTCGACCTGATCCTGCGTCGCCAGGCGCTGGATGTTCTGGATGGCCGTCTCGGCGCTCGTCTGATCGTCATATTCGATCAGTTCGATCTGCATCTGCTGATCGCCGACCTGCAAACCGCCGCGCTCGTTGACCTCGTTCACCCACATGTGAACGTTCGGCCAATGGGTCATGGCTGCGCCGCCCGCCAGCGGGCCCGACTTCGGTGCGCTGGCACCGATCTTGATGGTGTCGGCGGACGCCGCACCGGCGAATGACAGCGCCGCAGCCGATGCCGCGAGTGCCAGGAATGTACGTCTGATCATGTCTTCCTCCCTTTCGTCTCACTTGAAAGACGCATGCGGGACGCCCGCATGCCGTAACCTCAGATCGGATAGTCGACCTTTCCGTTCTGAATCGTCAGCCACCGCAACTCGGTGAATTCTTCGATGCCCGCCTTGCCGCCGAAACGGCCATAGCCCGACGATTTGACCCCGCCGAATGGCATTTGCGGCTCGTCATGAATCGTCGAGGAATTGATGTGGCAGATGCCGGTTTCCACGCGGCGCGCCACGTCGAGAGCACGCGTCACATCGCGTCCGAAGACCGCAGCCGCCAACCCGTACTCGGTGTCGTTGGCGATCGAGACCGCTTCGTCGACATCCATGAAGCGGATGACCGAGGCAACCGGGCCGAATGTCTCCTCATGGTAGACGCGCATGTGCGGCGTAATGCTGTCGAGGACCGTGGCATCGACCCAGGCGCCCTGCTGGCCGCCGCCGGCCACCAGGCGGGCGCCCGTCTGGAGAGCATCGTCGATCAGGCTGTTGACGCGAATGGCGGCATGCTCGCCGATCAGCGGACCGATCCGGCTTTCCTGCTTGCGCGGATCGCCGGCCGTGATCGAGTTGGCCAGTTTCGCCAGGCGCTCGATGAAGGCTTCGGCCACATCGTCATGGACGATAATGCGTTCGGTGGACATGCAGATCTGACCCTGGAACGCGAATGCCCCATAGGCCGCCGCGCGGGCAGCCTCGTCGAGATCGGCGTCTTCCAGAACGATGAGCGGCGCTTTACCGCCCAGTTCCAGCAGGGCCTTCTTCAGGTTTTTCGCGCAGAGATCGGCGATGACGCGACCCGTGCGGGTCGAGCCGGTGAAATTGATCCGGCGCACGGCCGGGTGAGCGATCAGCGCCTCGACAACTTCGGTCGCCGAACGATCCGGCGTGTGGATGATGGACAAGACGCCTTCCGGCAGGCCGGCGGCCGCGAAGATCTCGCCGAGCAGTGAGTGTACGCCAGGACAGAATTCGGATGCCTTGAAGACGACCGTGTTGCCGCAGGCAAGCGGCATCGCCAGCGAACGGCAGCCCAGCACGACGGGCGCGTTCCAAGGCGCCATGGAAAGCACGACCCCACAGGGCTGGCGCACCGACATGGCGAGCGATCCGGGCCGGTCGGCCGGAATGACCTCGCCGGATATCTGGGTGGTCATCGCAGCGGCCTCGCGCAGGATCGAAGCGCCCAAGCGGATGTTGAGTTCTCCCCAGGCCCGCGTTCCGCCCGTTTCCGCGCAGATGAGAGCTATGACGTCTTCGGCGCGCTGCAACATGACGTCGGCCGCGCGCGATATGATCTCGCGGCGCGCGGTAGGAGCCATGGACGACCAGGCGGGGAACGCGGACGCGGCAACGTTGGCCGCATGGCGGGCATCAGCCACCGTGGCCGCTGGCACGCGCGTGACGACCTCACCCGAGACGGGATTTGCCCGTTCGAGATATGGGCCGTCCGACATGACGGCCTCCTGCGTCCTGATTGACGCTTGATCGTTCAAATCCATGCCTCCCTGGACGAACTCCGGCGGCAGTGACTCGGCCTTCTCACTCCCGGCACTGCCTACTGCTCGTCGTCTCCGCATACAACATCGCGAAAAGAACATGGCGAGAATGCAAAAAATTGGCTATCGCTTGCAAAAAACTGGAAGATCGGTTCGATTCTCGTCGCAGCGCCATAAGTGCGCGGCGGAAACCCGGAGTTCATCATGCGCGTCGAGCGGATCGACAGCAGCCTGCACCCGCGCTTCTGGTCGTTCAATCGGCGACCGTCGGATGCGGAGCGGCAGGTCGTCCTGCTGATTGATGGCGCTGGCGAAGCAGAGGCCGAAACGCGCCATGCCATCGCCGCTCCGGCGCTTCTATGGCTGGGCGACCTCAAGCCCGGCCGGCTGCGGACCGAGGCCGGCGCCACCGGCTTTCGCGGCACCATTTCGAACGACCTCATCATCGCCGCCATCGGCGATCTGCCGGAATCGGTCGACCTGCGTTACCTGGTGGACCGGGATTTCGTCCTGTCATTGGCCGGCGCCCCGGATCAGATCGGGATATTGGAACGCTGTTTCACCGGAATCTCCCTCGAAAACCAGCAGCCGCGCGAAGCATCGCCCCTGCTCCTGTCGGCGCTGCTTCGCATCATTCTGGTCGTCATGCTTAGGCAGTCGAGCGGCAGCGAACTCATGCTGCCCGGCGTGGGCGAGAAGGCCGGTCTCCTGCAACGCTTCCGCCAGCTGGTGGAGATGAATTTCCGCGCGCACTGGTCGATCGCCCAATATGCCGAGGCGCTTGGCATCTCACCCGACCGGCTGCACGCCATCTGCACGACCGGCATCGGCAAGCCGCCCAAGGCGCTCGTCTCGGAAAGGCTCGCGCAGGAGGCAGTGCAACGAATGGAGCGGTCGTCCATCACCATCCAGCAGCTCGGACATTCGCTGGGTTTCAACGATCCGGCCCACTTTTCGAGCTTCTTCAAGCGCATGACGGGAATGGCCCCGAGCCGCTACCGCGAGCTCATGGCGAAGTCGCGCGCGGACGGACAGAACCCGCAGCCCAAGCGCTTCGCCGACTGGCCCTGAGCCGGCTAGATATCGTGCCGTCGGGAGACTGATGAAGGGCGGCCGGGCAGATCGAGACGCGCGTGGGCCGCAGCCTGCTCCGACACGACCCGTCCCGCTGCCACCACGCAAAGGCGCCTCGCCCGAAGGCGAAGGGCTTCGACGGGGCTGCCGGCATCGAGAACGACGAGGCTTGCCTTGCGGCCAACCTCGAGACCGTAATCGTCGAGCACCATGATCGCGGCATTCTCCACCGTCACCATGTCGAAGCAGCGCTTCATGTCGGCAGGGCTCGTCATCTGCGCAACGTGCAGCCCCATGAAGGCCACGTCGAGCATGTCGGCGGTGCCGAGCGGATACCAGGGGTCGAGCACGCAATCCTGGCCGAAGCCGACGCGGATGCCATGCGCCAGCATCTCCGGCACGCGGGTCATGCCGCGGCGCTTGGGATAGGTGTCGTGGCG
>JAEVZN010000276.1 GCA_023392205.1 Pseudomonadota bacterium | reverse complement strand
TAGGTGCAGGGCGGAACGCAATTGGCCGCGCGCGCGGCCAGAATGTTCCGCCGCGGGGGCATCAGATTGCTTTTTCAGTCCCAGATTTTTGTGCTTGTTTTTCTGCCGATAGCGATCGGAGGCTTTTTCCTTGCCGCTCGCCACATTGCCCTGCGCGAATGGCTGCTGATCGGCGCCTCGGCCGTCTTCTATGGATGGTGGGATGCACGCTTTCTGCCGCTTCTGTTCGGGCAGACCGTGCTGAGCTGGCTGGTTGCGCGCATTGCCGGTCGCCAGAGCCGCTGGCTTGTTCCGCTGGCGATAGCTGCCAATCTCGGCGTGCTGAGCCTGTTCAAATATGCCGACTTCCTGGTGGAAAGCACGGAAGCCCTGATGGGCATGTCCCTGCCCCGTAGCGGGCTCATTCTACCCATCGGCATCAGCTTCTATACCTTCCAGATCATTTCCTACCTGGTGGATTTGAGAAATGGGCAGGCGCCGGTCTATGGACTGCGCCGCTTCGTGCTCTACGTCACATTCTTTCCGCAGCTCGTCGCAGGGCCGATCGTCCGCCATAACGAGATCATGCCCCAGTTCGACCTCGATCCATGGCGAGAAGGTCTGGCGGAGCGTCTCGGCCGCGGCGGGACGCTGTTCGTCATCGGTTTTTGCAAGAAGGTTTTCATCGCCGACCAACTGGCGCCGGTGGCCGATGCGGCATTCGCATCCGCTGTCGGCGGCGCGCCGGCGCTGGGGACCGCCTGGAGCGGTTCGCTGGCGTTCGCGTTTCAACTCTTCTTTGATTTTTCCGCCTATTCGGACATGGCCATCGGTCTCGGGCTGATGATGGGTCTGCGGCTGCCGGACAATTTCAATGTGCCGTATCGTGCTCGCAACATTCAGGAATTCTGGCGGCGCTGGCATATGACACTTGCGCGCTTCCTGCGCGATTATGTCTACATTCCGCTCGGCGGCAGCCGGGCCGGGCGCGCGCGCTATGTGGCGGCGGCAATGATCACCATGGGATTGTGCGGTTTATGGCACGGCGCAGGCTGGACGTTTGTGGCGTGGGGCTTGATGCATGGCGTGGGGCTCGTTGTCTGCCGCGCCTGGGGCATGCTTGAAATTAAGTTGCCGCACCTCGTGAGCTGGACCATGACGATGCTGTTCGTACTGGTTGGTTGGGTCCTGTTCCGCTCCGTCGACTTTGTCTCGGCACTGCATATGCTGGAAGGCATGGCAGGGCTGGGCCGCCTCGATGCGGGGGAAGGCTGGAGACTGATCGCGATTGCGGCGCTTGTCTCCATAATCGGCCCCGCCAGCGTGACGTTTGCTTTGGAACGCCTCCGCCCCAGTCCGGCTTACGCTGTGCTCGCGGCGATGCTGCTGGTAACGGGCCTGCTGGAGGTCGGCGAAAGCCAGCCCGTTAACTTCATCTATTTCCAGTTCTAGCCATGCAGGTCCGAAAGTGATGTGGCAGCGCTATACTTGGATTTTGATGGGATTTGTTCCTGTCGCGCTATGTTGCGTTACGCTATTTATTCTGCTGATCGATCCCTATGGGATTTCCCCGACCGGGCTTCCGATACGCGAACCGATCCTGCATACAAATCAGCGCTACGTGTATCCGCAGATCGTGCGCAATGGCGGGTTCGACTCCTATGTGATCGGCACCTCGACGAGCAGGTTGCTTGAGCCGCCTCGCCTCGATCGTGCCCTGGGCGGGAAGTTCGCCAACCTGGCCATGAACGATGCACGCGCCTGGGAGCAGAAGCAGCTGATGGACCTCATTCTGCGGGATGCGGGTCCGCCTAGAACATTATTGATCGGCCTGGATACCGTCTGGTGCCGCGAGGACGCAGATACGTATCAGGTGTCCCGCACCCGGACCTTCCCACACTGGATGTACGACGGAGCTGACCTTACGGACCTTCGTTATATGCTGAACCTGAGCACGCTGAACCTGGCCTTCAAGAAACTTCAGTTTCAGCTCGGGCGGAATGTCCGCCGCTTCGATCCGGATGGATTTGCTGATTTTACCGACGGGGAGAAGAAATACGATCCGGAGCGGGCGCGGAAGCGGATCTGGGATGGACGTGAGAACGCCCGCATTCCCGTCACTCCGGCATTTGAGGTCGAGGACCCCTCAGCTCACTGGACGTTGCCGGCGCTGCCGTGGCTGGAGGATGTCCTGGCCCGCACGCAGGGAAAAAGCAGGGTGCTGCTTGTCTTCATGCCGGTGCATCTGACCGCACAGCCACGTCCAGGCAGCGACAACGCGGCCCGCGAACACGAATGCAAGCGCCGTATTCAGGATTTGGCGATGCGTTACAATGCCTTCTACGCCGATTACCGGAACGCTTCGCAGATGAATACCAACGATCTGAATTACTGGGACCCTCTGCATTGGCGCATTCATGTCGGCCGGTCTTTGCTCGACGAGCTGGGCGCGCGCCTAACGCATGGCGGAGAGTTCGTCTCGACGGGGACGATGCGCTGAGCAATTGCGCACAGCGCATCCGGAGCGGCATCCGCCGGGTTCACCATTGAGCAGCCGAACAGCTTTGCGTTCACGCGCCCTGCCTGAACTAACCGGCAACCGCTTGCTTCCATGAGAGGCCCGGAGGGGACATCAGTTTGTCCAGATCAACCTTATCCTCGCCAGGCACACGAATCCGCTTGAACTTCATCTCACTTGCGTCCAGCGGCTTGGTGGCGTCGAGGCCCATCTTCGCGCCGACGCCATCGCGCGTGGACGGGTCCAGTTTCGAGCCCTGGCTGTTGCCCACGACCAGCAGATCGCGATCGGCCTGAAACCGTGTCGCAATCGCCCATTCCACTTCCGTCGGATTATGAATGTCGACATCCTCGTCGACGACGATCACTTGCTTGATGTCGTAATGGCCGCCAAAGGCGCCCATGATGATGTTCTTCGCCTCGCCCTCCTGACGCTTGGAAATCTGGACGTAGAGGTGATAGCGGCAGACCCCGCCGCGCGCGAGATGAACGTCAAGCACATTCGGAAAACTGCGCTGCAGGTGCGCCAGCAAGGTCGCTTCGCGCGGAATGCCGCCAAGCAGAAGATGTTCGAGACCGCCGCCCACGATGGTATGAAACAGAGCATCCTTGCGATGCGTCACCGCAGTCACCTCGATGACATGGCGTTTGGCTTCTTCGCCGTAATATTGCGGAAACTCACCGAAAGGCCCCTCCATCTCACGAACCATTGGCAGCAACCGGCCTTCAACCACGATCTCGGCCTCTGCCGGCACGCGAACGTCGCATGTGACGCATTTCACCACCGGCAGCGGCGCACCGTGCAGGGCACCCGCAATCGTCAGTTCGTCGAAATCGATCGGAGCGATCGCCTGCGATGACAACAACGTGAGCGGATCGACGCCAATAGCGATCGCCACATCCAGCGGTTGACCGGCCCTCTCCGCAGCCTCGAAGAAGACGTGGGTATGCCGCGGCAGCAGCAAGGCGCCGAGACGGTTCGGTCCGGTTACCTGCAATCGATGGATCGATACATTCTGGATACCGGTTTTCGGATTGCGCGCGATCAGAAGCCCCGCCGTGATATACGCACCATTGTCGTGTTCGTTGTGAACAGGGATCGGCAGCAGCTTCAGCAGATCGATCTCGCGATGCACGACCTCCTGCACCGGGGCGCCGTCCACTTCCTTCCACGGCAATGGATTGAGCGCTGCAGCCTGAAACTGCCTCAACACGTTTGACGGCTCCACGCCCATTGCCTCGGCGATCCAGCCGCGGTCGGAAACCAGGCCGGAGACGACCGGCATCCGGTGTCCGCCCGGATGCGGGAACAGGACCGCCTTGATCCCGTCCAGGCGCTTGGAGATCGCAGCCAGCTCGAACTGCAGAGCCACACCGCTCCGTATCACCGCCAGCCGGTCCCGCGCTGCGAGGTGATCGAGCCAGCCGCGCAATGTTGTGCTCGCCTGCGCGATATTGCATCCCTCGTGAGAGACGGTGGCAGCTTGGTCGCGGGTATTCCGGGTTGTAGTCATCGACATCATTTCTTGCCCCGTGCAGTCGAGCCGTTGTGATATTAGAATTTTGAAAGTTCAATCAGGCAAACCAAACAACAGATTTCGCTGAAACCTGACGCATTTCGCAATGCAGCATTTTTAATGCGGTCCTTGCGGCGTGCGACAATTAAGCGAGAATGGATGTTCAT
>JAEVZN010000208.1 GCA_023392205.1 Pseudomonadota bacterium | reverse complement strand
CGCCCGGCAACATGGCATCACGCATCCCGCCATCGACCAAGCGGTCGCTATGACCCATACGCGGATCGCCGCCAACAGGTTGCGCGCAGCCTGAGCGCCGCCAGCGCATCCCGCATCTACTACGCATTTCGACATCACAAGACGGAGCTTTCCCATGCCTGGCTTCAAGGGACTTGCCGTACCGGGTCCGACCAACATGCCCTTCCGCGTTCGTCAGGCGATGGATGTGGCACTGGAAGACCATCGCGCACCGGACTTTCCGCAATTCACACTGCCGCTCTTTGCGGACCTGAAGAAGGTGTTCCGGACCGAGACCGCTCATGTCTTCCTGTTTCCGGGTTCGGGCACCGGCGGATGGGAATCCGCCATCGCCAATACATTGTCGCCGGGCGACCGGGTGCTGGCATCTGTGTTCGGACAGTTTTCGCTGCTGTGGGTCGATCTCTGCCAGCGCTTCGGACTTGCGGTCGATGCCATCGACGTCGAATGGGGCATGGGCGTGCCGCTCGACCTCTATCGCGCCCAACTCGAAGCCGACAAGCAGCACGCCATCAAGGCGGTGCTGGTCACGCAGAACGAGACCGCGACCGGCGTCACCTCGGACGTTGCCGGTGTGCGCAAGATCCTCGATGACCTCAAGCACCCCGCGCTGCTGTTCGTGGATGGCGTCAGCTCGATTGCGTCCATCGATTTCCGCATGGACGAATGGGGCGTGGACGTTGCGGTCGCCGGTTCGCAGAAAGGCTTCATGCTGCCGACCGGCCTTGCCATTGTCTGCGTCAGTCAAAAGGCGATCGAGGCCGGCCGCAATGCCAAGCTGCCGCGATGCTTCTTCGATTATCAGGACATGATCAAGACCAACGCGCAGGGCTATTTCCCCTATACTCCGGCGGCGACGCTGCTGCGCGGCCTGCGCGCTTCGGTCGACATGCTGCTGGAAGAAGGCCTCGACAACGTGTTCGCACGCCATCACCGGCTGGCCGGGGCCGTGCGCGCGGCCGTCGATGCCTGGGGCCTGAAGACCTGCGCCAAGGGTCCGGAATGGCATTCCGACACCGTGACCGCGGTGATGGCTCCGGAAGGCCTCGACGCGAACGAGGTGATCCTCACCGCCTACAAGCGCTATGACCTGTCGCTCGGTACCGGCCTGAACAAGGTCGCCGGCAAGGTCTTCCGCATCGGCCATCTGGGCTGGATGAACGAGATCATGGTGCTGCAGACGCTGGGTGGGGTGGAGCTTGCCATGCATGACGTCGGCATCAAGTTCGAGCCGGGCGCGGGCGTGGGCGCTGCCGTGCGTCACCTGTCGCAAAGCGGCGAGGCGATGCGTCTGGCAGCCGAGTGAGCTTGCCTGCGCCTCCCTCTTCTCTCTAGGTTCGACGCGCTTTCTTCACGCGAACCGGTTTCCACTTCGCTTGAAAACGCTCTAGAATTTGCAGCGCCCCGCCTTGCGGGGCGTTGTTTTAGGCCGCGCTGCGGCGCCATGAATTTGAGGGGCTGATATGACGCGAATTGTCTTTCTCGACCGTTCGACCATCGGCCCTTCGGTCACGGTCTCGAAACCGTCCTTCGCGCATGAATGGATCGAGCACGACCGCACGCGCCCCGATCAGGTGGTCGAGCGGCTCAAGGGCGCGGATATCGCGGTCTGCAACAAGGTGCCGATCCGCCGCGACGCGATCATGCAATTGCCGGATCTGAAAATGATCGCCATTCCGGCCACCGGCTATGACGCCTTCGATGTCGATGCCTGTGCCGAGCGCGGCATCGTCGTCTCCAATGTGCGCGGCTATGCGATCAACACGGTGCCGGAACATACCTTCGCGCTGATCCTGGCGCTGCGCCGCGGCATTGTCGGCTTCCGTCAGGATGTCATCGACGGCAAGTGGCAGGAGGCGCAGCAATTCTGCTTTTTCGCGCATCCGATCAACGATCTGGCAAATTCCACCATCGGCATCATGGGTGAAGGCGCGATCGGACAGGGCGTGGCGCGCATCGCGCAGGGTTTCGGGATGCGCACGCTGTTTGCCGCGCACAAGAATGTGCAGGGTCTCGGTCCGCTCTACACGCCCTTCGATGAAGTGCTGGAGACGGCCGACATCATCACCGTGCATTGTCCGCTGACGCCAGCCACCCGCAACATGATCGCGGCACCGGAATTCGCGAAAATGAAGAAGCGGCCGATCATCATCAATTGCGGACGCGGCGGGCTGATCAACGAAGCCGATCTGGTGGCAGCGCTGGATGCGGGACAGATTGCCGGTGCGGGGATCGATTGCGTCACATCGGAGCCGCCATTGCCGGACAATCCGCTGCTGAAGATACTCGACCGTCCCAACGTCATCGTCACGCCGCATGTCGCCTGGGCCAGCAACGAGGCCATGCAGACGCTCTGGGACCAGACGGTGCAGCATATCGACAATTTCCACGCCGGACGGCCGAGCAACCGCGTGGTGTGAGCGACCCCGCGCAGGCTAGAGGCGTTCCGGCTTTTCGACCGTGCCCGCATCGGTCAGGAATGCGACCGGGCCGATCTGTCCCTTCACGAAAACCGCGGCCGTCAAAGGTCCGTCCCAGCCCGCACCGGTGTCGATGTTCAGCCTGTTCGCGCGCAGGTCCGGCTTGCGCGACCTTGTCGGCGTGTGACCGTGGACGACGAAGTATTCGTGGTCCTTCTCCCACGACAGAAAAGGCTCGCGGATCCAGATCAGGTCGTTATCCTTCTGCAAAGGCAGTGCCACGCCCGGCACGATCCCGGCATGCACATAGAGCCGCCCCTCGCTGACAAGCCTGAGCGGACGCGACGACAGCCACGCGACATGCGCAGGCGGCATTTCGGAGGGGTGACGGGCACCGTAACTCGAAAGCGTTTCCGCGCCGCCATTGGACATCCAGTTGTCCAGAAAGCTGTCGCTGATACCGGATGCGGCATCAGCAAACAGCTGCTCGTGATTGCCGCGCAGACAGACCAGCCGGTCCGCATAGGTCTGCTGTGCCGAGATCAGACGTTCGACGACCTTGTTCGATTGCGGACCGCGATCGATATAATCGCCGATGCACACGATGCGGAAAGGCCGCCCGGCGCCATGCTCCGCGCAGGCATCCAGCAGGCGGACCAGCTTGCCATATTGCCCGTGGATATCGCCGATGGCGTAGGTGATTTCGGGATCGGCCAGGCGTGAGTCATTCATCGACGGCTCCGGCTGGTTTAAGCAACAGGCAGGATCGGAAGACTACGCGCTGTCCGCCAATGCCTGCGGCGACCGCACACGCGCCCCGCTTTCGATGGTCGGCGGCGC
>JAEVZN010000152.1 GCA_023392205.1 Pseudomonadota bacterium | reverse complement strand
TCCTGTGGTGGATCGGTGCGCCATGGTCGATCGCGGTCTTCGGCCTGCTTTTCGCCGGCCGCGCCTCGCCCTGGATTGCCTTGCCGCTCGGCATGGTGGGACTGGCGCTGCTGGCCGGACCGCTGCTGATGCTGTTCGAGGCACAGGCGACGCTTTATGCCATCACCGACCGCCGCGTGCTGATCCTGCATCGGGGCATGCGTCCGGAGACCCTGTCCTGGCCGTTCGGCCGTCTGGATGCGACGCCGGAATTGATGACCGCCGGCGGCAAAGGCGGGCATCTCTACATTGCCTCGAACATGCCGACGAAAATGCGTGACGTCGACTATACGGGTAAACTGGCGCTGCGCGATCTGGCCGATGTGCAGGCGGCAGCGGATGCGCTTGCGCAGGCACGGCAGGACCGGAGCGGATAGCTCTGAAGGGTTTGCGGCCGCCGCGCGGCATGTTACGCGACCGCCAACGCCATCCTGCGAGAGCCTCATGATCCCCCGCTATTCCCGGCCGGAAATGGCCGCCATCTGGTCGCCGGAACAGAAATTCCGTATCTGGTTCGAGATCGAATCGCATGCCGCGGACGCCATGGCGGAGCTGGGCCAGATCCCGCGGGAGGCTGCACAGATCATCCGCGAAAAGGGCCAGGCGGCAACATTCGATGTGGCGCGGATCGACGCGATCGAGGCCGAGGTCAAGCATGACGTCATCGCCTTCCTGACGCATCTTGCCGAATTCGTCGGTCCCGAAGCGCGCTTCGTGCATCAGGGCATGACGTCGTCGGACGTGCTCGATACCTGCCTGAATGTGCAGCTGGTGCGCGCCACCGATATCCTGATCGCAGATATCGAACGGTTGCTCGCGGCGCTGAAAGCGCGCGCCGTTGAACACAAGCTGACGCCGACCATCGGCCGTTCGCACGGCATCCATGCGGAGCCCGTGACATTCGGACTGAAGCTCGTGCAGGCCTATGCGGAATTCGACCGCAATCGCGCCCGCCTCGTCGCAGCGCGCAAGGAGATCGCCACCTGCGCCATTTCCGGCGCTGTCGGCACCTTCGCGCAGATCGACCCGCGCGTTGAGGCGCATGTCGCGAAGGCCATGGGACTTGAGGTGGAGCCCGTTTCCACGCAGGTCATCCCGCGCGACCGTCACGCCATGTATTTCGCAACACTCGGCGTTATCGCGTCGTCCATGGAGCGCGTTGCGGTGGAAATCCGCCACCTGCAGCGGACCGAGGTGCTGGAGGCCGAGGAATTCTTCTCGCAGGGCCAGAAGGGCTCGTCGGCCATGCCGCACAAGCGCAATCCGGTGCTGACGGAAAACATCACCGGGCTTGCCCGTATGGTGCGCGCCTATGCGCTGCCGGCGATGGAAAACGTGGCGCTCTGGCACGAGCGCGACATCTCCCATTCCTCGGTCGAGCGCATGATCGGCCCGGACGCCACCGTCACGCTCGATTTCGCCCTCAACCGGCTGGCCGGCGTGATCGAAAAGCTCGTCGTCTATCCGGAGAACATGCAGAAGAATCTCGACCGGCTCGGCGGCCTTGTGCATTCGCAGCGGGTGCTGATCGCGCTCACCAACAAGGGCGTGTCGCGCGAGGACGCCTACAGGATCGTGCAGGACAACGCGATGAAGGTGTGGCGCGGCGAAGGCGATTTCCTCGCCTTCCTGCAAGCCGACCCGCGCGTCACTGCGAAAATGAGCGCGGCCGAGATCGCGGAGAATTTCGACCTTGGCTATCACTTCAAGCATGTCGACACGATTTTCCGGCGTGTTTTCGGCGACGTCTGACGCTCCTCCCGCCTTTCGCGAGACACTCATGAAGCCGTCCCGAATGCTGAAGCCGCGCCTGCAACTTCCTGCACGAGAAGAGCTGTCAGAAAAGCAGCGCGCATTACTCGACGACATCGAGAAGAGCCGCGGCAAGGGCGCGCTTGGCGGACCGTTCGGCGTCTTTCTGCAGGCGCCCGATTACGGCGATCTGGCGCAGAAGCTCGGGGCCTTCTGCCGGTACAATACGAGCATCCCGCCGCATCTGTCTGAATTCACGATTCTGGTGCTGGGGCGTTACTGGCGGTCGCAGTTCGAATTCTGGATCCACGCCCCGATCGCGCAGAAGGCCGGCGTCAAACCCGCGACGATCGAGGCCTTGCGCAAGGGCGCGCCAGCGAAACTCACACGCGACGAACGCGCGATTTCCGATTTCATCGCCGAATTGCATCGCACGCGGCGCGTGAGCGACAAGACCTACAGCCGCGTCCACGCATTGTTTGGCGACGCCGGCATGGTCGAATTCGTCGGAATTCTCGGATATTACACGCTGGTGGCGATGAGCCTGAACGTGTTCCGGGTGCCGCTGCCGGAGGGCGAGACCAATCCGTTCCGGGAACCGCAGGGTGCCGAGCGCAAGCGAACATCGGCCTCCCGGAGCGCACCGAAGAAGGTCAAAGCGAGCCGGACCGGTGCCGGCCAGAGAGACAAAGGAAAAGCCGTGCGGCGAAACGCCTGACGCTGTTTGCGCCGGGTCGGGAACCCGAACCCGCGCAGGGAATCGTCTGGTTACCAGTCCGGTCTGTCGCGTGTTAGACTGGCGCGTGAGAGACAAGAG
>JAEVZN010000019.1 GCA_023392205.1 Pseudomonadota bacterium | reverse complement strand
CGTTACCGGTGATGACGGCATAGCCGGTCGCCACAAGCAGCGGGGCGATGGCGAAGTAATAGACCATGTTGCGCGCGAACGGATCGACCGGCATCCGCACGATCATGGCGGCCTGTATGCGCCTGGTGCGCAACAGGTTGCTGGCGAGCACGATCAGGATGGCGGCACCGGCATGCGATACGGCCACCACCGCCAGCAGGCGAATCCAGGCCAGCAGATTGTGGTCGATGTCTTGTGCGCGGCGCAGGCGTTCCAGTGCCGGCAACAGTTCGGAGCCATACTGATTGAGCAGGACGAAGGTCGGCAGCGTCAGGAGCGCGACGATCAGGGCTGACGCGATCGCTGCCGGAGCGCGCATCGCCGCGCGGCCGCGCGCAGTTCCGAGCAGGAAGGAACCTGTCAGCAGGATCAGGATCAGCGCGACATACGAGGTCAGCAGCATCAGGCCGAACATCGCCGCAACCGCGAACCAGCAGAGTTCGTTGTGTCCGCCGATTGCCCGCCACAGGAACAGCAATGCCAGCGCCCAGAGCGGCATGAGCAGGATATCGGGGCCGAAGGCGGGCGAGCCGACGGTGAACAGCGAGATGCCGGTCATCAGAAGAATCGCCAGCACCGCATGGCGATCGCCGACTATCGCCTGGCCCAGCCGGAATATGGCCCAATAGGTCGTGACGACGCAGACCTGCGCCAGCAGATAGACGCCGAACATATGGCCGCCGCTGACGCGCAACGACAATTCGGCCAGCCAGAAGGCGAGCGGCGGGCCGAGCTTGCTGCCGAAGGCATATTCGCGGCCGACCGCCAGCACTTCGGCCAGTTCGCCCGGCGGTGCCGAATAGAACAAAGTCGGCACGAGCACCCACAGGAAACCCTGTGTCAGCGCGGCCAGCCAGAAGACGAGGCGCGGCCGCGTACGCAGGATTTCGATCAGCAGGGAGACGGTGAACATGGATACCGCTTCGGCGCGGGGACAGTCGGCAGAGATAAGCCCGGCCGGGTCAGAGAGGCAACCCGAGCGCCGGTTGCGATTCCACATGAGCGGGCGCGAAATTGCGCTCGGATAGCGCCACCGGCGCGAAGGTGCGGCGGTGATGGATGGTCGGGCCGAACTGCCGCAAGGCGGCGACATGCTCCGGCACCGAATAGCCCATATGCCGTTCGAAACCGTAGCCGGGAAAAGCCGCGCCGATCTGCTTCATCAGCCGGTCGCGCGTGACCTTGGCGACGATCGAGGCCGCCGCGATCGACACCACCAGCGCATCGCCGGAAATCACAGCTTCGCAATCGCAAGGGACCGCGATGCGGTCGCGGCCATCGACATAAACAAGCTTCGGGCGGCAGGGCAGCGCCGCCACGGCCTGCGCCAGCGCCCAGAGCGAGGCACGCAGGATATTGTCGCGATCGATGCGGGCCGGCGAGGCGAAGGCGACGCCGACTTCGGCGCTGGCGCAGATCTTCGCATACAGCGCCTCGCGCTCTTGTGCTGAGAGCTTCTTGGAATCGTTGAGGCCGCGCGGCACCCGGTCGGGATCGAGCACCACCGCCGCCGCGACCACCGGTCCGGCCAGCGGGCCGCGCCCGGCCTCGTCGCATCCCGCCACCGGCCAGACGCCGCGCCGGAAGGCCGTTCGCTCGCGCCGGAAGGTCGGCCGCACCGGCTCCTCGCGGAGTTGCAGACGGGCTGGCTGGCGAACAGATTCGGACTTGCGATTCATGGCCGGCAGACTGAGCCGGTCGCGGTCCCGGATGCAATCTCTTAATCCGGCAGCGTCGCTGCGCCCGCGTCCGACAGTGGAAACTGGGGATTAAACGCGACTTCCCAGACATGGCCGTCGGGATCGGAGAAATGGCCGTGATAGCCGCCCCATGACGCTCGTTTGGCCGGCGCGCGCACCGACCCGCCAGACGCAGCCGCGCGCGCCATGACGGCGTCCACGTCGGTCTCATTGGGGCAGTTCCAGGCGAGCGAACTTGCGCGAAAAGAATGCGGCTGCGCGTCGGTTGCGTAGCCTGAATCCGCAGCAAGCCCGCTCATGAGATAGAGCGACAGCGCCACGGCACCTGCGTCGAAAAACGCGACTTCGGTGTCCGGCGCGCTGCGCATCTTTCGTTGGAAACCCATCGCCTCATAGAAGCGCGCCGCGCGCGGCACGTCGGTCACGCCGAGGGTCACGAGAGTAATGTGGGCGTGCGGCATTTGAAACGAAAAAGGCTCTGCTGTTGAGTTCTCAGGTGGGCTTGCTTGATCGGCGCGGTTCATGTTGCATCGTCATTGCGAGCGAAGCGAAGCAATCCACAGGATCGCCCGTCCGCGATGGATTGCTTCGTCGCCGCTTTGCTCCTCGCAATGACGCTAAAACAAACTCAGCTGCTCGCTGCCTTTGACCGGGCGCTGGAAATGCTCGGTGGTGAGTCTGGTTTTCGACTTGTTGAGCCCGAGCCGCTCGCAGGCGGCCTCGAACCGCCGCCCGATCAGCCACGCATACGGGCCGTCGCCCTTCTGCCGTTTGCCGAAGGTGGCGTCGTAATCCTTGCCGCCGCGCATCTCGCGCACAAGCTTCATGACATGCCGGAAGCGGTCGGGATAATGCGCCGACAGCCATTCCTTGAACAGGTCGCGCACCTCCAGCGGCAGACGCAGCATCACATAGCCGGCGCTCTGCACACCGGCGAGCGCCGCCGCATCGAGGATGCGCTCGATCTCCGCATCGTTCATGGCCGGGATCACTGGGGCAACCATGACGGTGGTGGGAATCCCGGCATCCGAAAGCTGCCGCAAGGCCTCCAGCCGCCGCGCCGGTGTCGCTGCGCGCGGCTCCATGGTGCGGGCGAGCTTTGCATCCAGCGTGGTGATCGACAACGCCACCTTGGCGAGCTTGCGTTCGGCCATGCGCGACAGGATGTCGATATCGCGCGTCACCAGCGCCGATTTGGTCACGATGCCGACCGGATGACCGGCGCGCTCCAGCACTTCCAGAATGCGGCGCATGATCTCGTAGGTCTTCTCGATCGGCTGATAAGGATCGGTATTGGTGCCGATGGCGATGGTGCGTGGCGTATAGCCCGGCGCCGACAATTCGCGCTCCAGCAGCGAGGCCGCTTCCGGCTTCATGAACAATTTGGACTCGAAATCCAGACCCGCAGAGAGTCCGAGATAGGCATGTGTCGGGCGCGCGAAGCAATAGACGCAGCCATGCTCGCAGCCGCGATAGGGATTGATCGAGCGGTCGAAGGAAATGTCCGGCGAATCGTTGCGGGTGATGATCTTGCGGGTCGCGTCCGCATGCACGGTCGTCTTGAAGGGTGGCAGGTCTTCGAGGCTCTGCCAGCCATCGTCGAAGGCGATGCGCGCAATCGACTCATAGCGCCCGGACGTGTTGGACAATGAGCCGCGGCCGCGCCGGCGCTTTTGATCGACGCCGGTGCCAAGGAGACCGGCCGTCTTGCCCGACCCGCCATGAAGCGCGCCCTGCACCGGTACCGGGTTGCTCCTTGCAAAGTCACCCGCCGGCGCGGAGGGCACGGGCGCCGGCGGGTGTCTCAGGGCTGCGG
>JAEVZN010000118.1 GCA_023392205.1 Pseudomonadota bacterium | reverse complement strand
ATCTTCTGGTTGAGGGTCTGCGCCCGCTGCTCGTAAGCGATATTCTGCTCGCGCTCGCGGCCCTCAAGGATCCACGAAAACATCTGACCGAAAAATTCCGCAGCGGTGCGCCGTTCGAAGGAAATATTGCGCGGTGAATAATGGTGGCAGGCGAACAGGCCCCACAATTTGCCGTCGCGCAGGATCGACACTGACAACGACGCCGCGACGCCCATGTTCTGCAGATATTCGATATGGATCGGCGATACCGCCCGCACGCTGCTCATCGAGAGGTCGAACACGGTTCCGTCCGGCTCGGCAGCCGGGACGAGCGGTGATCCCTCCGCATAGATGTCCGGGATAATGCGCAGCCAGTTGCGCTCATAAAGGATGCGCGCCTGCTGGGGGATGTCCGAGGCCGGATAGCGTTGTCCCAGATAGGAGACGAGCGAGGGCTTGGCCACTTCGGCGATCACTTCGCCGGCCCCGTCCGGATCGAACCGGTAGATCATGATTCGGTCGAAGCCGGTCAGGGCCTTCATCTGCCTTGCGGCTTCGCGGAAAAAAGCTTCGAAGGTCACCGTGTGGCGCAGCCGCGACAGCATGGTGCGGACAAAGTCGCTGGCATTCAGCTCCGGCTCGTTCCGGTGCGGTTCGAAATCGATCTGGATGGTGTTGCCGGAGAAATGTACGGCCACATCGAACAATCCGCCGCCGGGCCGCAGACGCACCCCGAACATCCTTTCGATCGTGTCCGGACCGCGCAGTAATTGCAGGCGCTGACGAATCGAATGAATGGCGTCGCGATCGAAAATGTCGTCGGCATTCGCCCCGACCACCTTGTCATGCGGCAGCCCGAAACAATCCTCGACATTGAGCGATGCCGACAGCACCACGAAGTCTCGCGACAGGATAATGAGGCAGCCGAATGACTGCACCCGCCCCAGCTGGTGGATCGGTTCGCGGTCACAATTGGACAGGTCGACGGATGCGGGCGACGGCGTCGTGTCTTGCATGAGACTTGAAACTTCCTTTCAGCCTGGCATCCAGGAGACGACATTCTGTCAGTCTCGATTTCGGGGGTGCATGGCCCGCGGTAAAAAATTCAGTCCCCCGCGCGAACTGCAGATAACACCGGTGGGCAGGGCCGGGTTCCATCCGCGAAACTGCGCTGCCGCAGCCTGTTGCACCGCCGTAACAGGCGTGTTAGCAACCGCCTCGATTTTGCAGAGGCAACGGGGCTTTTCGCGACGTCTCGCAAAATCGGAATTCCCCTTGAGTTCCAATAGTTTGCGCCGCCGTCTCGCGATGGCAAAGGACTTGCGGATATTTCACCAGCTCCTACGGGCCAATGGCAAGCGAACAACCTATCGTCGCCGGCATGGCAGGGCGTTATGCGACAGCCCTGTTCGATCTCGCACTTGAAGAGAAAGCGCTGGATTCTGTCCGCGCCGATCTCGACCGATTTGATGAACTTGTGGCCGGCAGCGCCGACCTCAACCGGCTGGTCCGCTCTCCGGTTTTCACGGCCGACGAGCAGGTCAAGGCTCTGGAAAAAATCCTCCAGCAGGCTGGGATTGGCGGGCTGGCGGCGAATTTCATCAAGCTGGTCGCCTCCAATCGCAGGCTTTTTGCCATCCGCGGCATCATCAAGGCCTTCCGGGCGCTGGTGACCACCCACAAGGGTGAGGTTTCGGCCAGCGTCACCGTCGCCGAAAAGCTTTCCGATACGCACCGCGCAGAGCTCAAGAAAACCCTGGATTCGTTGACCGGCAAGGATGTGGACCTCCAGGTCGAGGTCGATCCGGCCATAATCGGCGGGCTGGTCGTCAAGCTCGGCAGCCGGATGGTCGATTCCTCGCTGCGCACCAAACTTAATTCGATCAAGACCGCCATGAAAGAGGCTCGCTGATGGACATCCGCGCCGCAGAAATTTCCGCGATCCTTAAGGATCAGATCAAGAATTTCGGCCAGGAGGCGGAAGTCTCCGAAGTCGGTCAGGTGCTGTCCGTCGGCGACGGTATCGCTCGCGTTTACGGGCTCGATAACGTCCAGGCCGGCGAGATGGTCGAGTTCGAGAACGGTACGCGCGGCATGGCGCTCAATCTCGAAAGCGACAATGTCGGTATCGTGATTTTCGGCGCCGACCGCGAGATCAAGGAAGGCCAGACCGTCAAGCGCACCGGCGCCATCGTGGACGCGCCGGTCGGCAAGGGCCTGCTCGGCCGGGTGGTCGATGCGCTCGGCAATCCGATCGATGGCAAGGGCCCGATCAAGGCCGACAAGCGCATGCGCGTGGACGTCAAGGCGCCGGGCATCATCCCGCGCAAGTCGGTGCTCGAGCCGATGGCCACGGGCCTGAAGGCGGTCGACGCGCTGATCCCCATCGGCCGCGGCCAGCGCGAATTGATCATCGGCGATCGCCAGACCGGCAAGACCGCGATCGCGCTGGATACGATTCTGAACCAGAAGCCGCTCAACGCCACCGGCGACGAGAAGATCAAGCTGTATTGCGTCTATGTCGCGGTCGGCCAGAAGCGCTCCACCGTCGCCCAATTCGTGAAGGTGCTCGAAGAACAGGGCGCCCTGGAATATTCCATCATCGTTGCCGCCACCGCCTCCGATCCGGCGCCGATGCAGTTCCTGGCGCCGTTCACCGGTTGCACCATGGGCGAGTATTTCCGCGACAACGGCATGCACGCGGTTATCATCTATGACGATCTGTCCAAGCAGGCCGTCGCTTACCGCCAGATGTCGCTCCTGCTGCGCCGTCCGCCCGGCCGCGAAGCCTATCCCGGCGACGTGTTCTATCTGCATTCGCGCCTGCTCGAGCGGGCGGCCAAGATGAACGACGATATGGGCGCCGGTTCGCTGACCGCTCTTCCGGTGATCGAAACCCAGGCCAACGACGTGTCGGCCTATATTCCGACCAACGTGATCTCGATCACCGACGGCCAGATCTTCCTGGAGACCGACCTGTTCTATCAGGGCATCCGCCCGGCAGTGAACGTCGGCCTGTCGGTGTCGCGCGTCGGTTCGTCGGCGCAGACCAAGGCGATGAAAAAGGTCGCCGGCAAGATCAAGGGCGAACTGGCACAATATCGCGAAATGGCGGCCTTTGCGCAATTCGGTTCCGATCTCGACGCCACCACCCAGCGCTTGCTCAACCGCGGGGCGCGACTGACCGAACTCCTCAAGCAGCAACAATTCTCGCCGCTGAAGATGGAAGAGCAGGTGGCCGTGATCTATGCCGGCGTGAACGGCTATCTTGATCCGCTGCCGGTCAGCAAGGTCCGCGACTTCGAGAGTGGATTGCTGTCCCTGCTGCGCAGCAAGCATGCCGAGCTGCTGGGGACCATCCGCGACACCCGCGATCTCGACGACGCCACGGCCGCCAAGCTCAAGGATGTCCTGGACGGCTACGCGAAGTCGTTTGCCTGAATTCTTCTGTTGTCGCCGGTCTGCCGGCAATCCACGGATCGACGTGGGCCAGAAGCAAGACATGGATGCCCGGCACGAGGCCGGGCATGACCAATGAGAGGGTAGCGGCGCCGCCGCAAGGACTGACGAATGGCTTCTCTCAAGGACATGCGTGTGCGCATCGCCTCGACCAAGGCGACGCAGAAGATCACCAAGGCCATGCAGATGGTCGCGGCGTCAAAGCTGCGGCGCGCGCAGGCGGCCGCCGAAGCGGCGCGCCCCTTCGCCGAGCGCATGGAAAAGGTGCTGGGCAATATCGCGTCCAGTGTGACCGATCTGAACACCGCTCCGGCTTTGCTCGCGGGCACCGGCAAGCACGAGGTCAATCTGTTTGTGGTCTGCACGGCCGAACGCGGTCTGTGCGGACCCTTCAACTCCGCGATCGTCCGGCTGGCGCGTGAACGCATCAATGCCGCCATTGCCGCCGGTCAGCAGGTCAAGATCCTCTGCGTCGGCCGCAAAGGTTACGATCAGCTGCGCCGCACCTACGACAAGCACATCATCGAGCTGATCGAGCTGCGTGTGAAATCGGTCGCATTCACCGATGCTGAGCAGATCGCGCAGAATATCGTCGCGCGTTACGAGGCGGGCGAATTCGATGTCGCCACCCTGTTCTTCTCCCGCTTCAAGTCGGTGATCGCGCAGATCCCGACCGGCCTGCAGATCATCCCGCCAATCCTTCCCGAGAAGATCGAAGGCGAGGCCGGCGCCGATGCGTCCTATGAATACGAGCCCGACGAGAACGAGATTCTTGCTGAATTGCTGCCGCGCAATCTAGCCGTGCAGGTGTTCCGCGCGCTGCTCGAAAACGCCGCTTCCGAACAGGGCGCGCGCATGACTGCGATGGACAACGCCACCCGCAACGCGGGCGACATGATCAAGAAGCAGACCATCACCTATAACCGCACCCGCCAGGCCATGATCACGAAGGAACTCATCGAGATCATTTCCGGCGCGGAAGCGCTTTGATCAAGACGAATTGAACGAGGACGATCCATGGCGAAAGCAGCCACTGCAAGGAAGCCCAACAAGTCCGGAAAGATCACCCAGGTGATCGGTGCCGTGGTCGATGTGCAGTTCGACGAACACCTGCCCGCGATTCTGAACGCACTCGAAACCGACAATAACGGCCAGCGGCTGGTGCTCGAAGTGGCCCAGCATCTCGGCGAAAACACCGTGCGCACCATCGCCATGGATACGTCCGAGGGCCTGGTGCGCGGTCAGTCGGTGCAGGACAC
Source organism: Pseudomonadota bacterium (assembly GCA_023392205.1). Taxonomy (GTDB): domain Bacteria; phylum Pseudomonadota; class Alphaproteobacteria; order Rhizobiales; family Xanthobacteraceae; genus Pseudorhodoplanes. Next base: position 217 of record JAEVZN010000118.1, on the reverse strand, counting down.
TGGCCAGCCGATCGAAGTGCCGGTGGGCGTTGGTACGCTCGGCCGCATCATGAACGTGGTCGGCGAGGCCATCGACGAAGCCGGTCCGATCAAGGCCGAAGCCAAGCGCGCCATCCATCAGGAAGCGCCGCTTTATACCGAGCAATCGACCGAATCCGAAATCCTCGTCACCGGCATCAAGGTCGTCGATCTGCTCGCGCCTTACGCCCGCGGCGGC
>JAEVZN010000114.1 GCA_023392205.1 Pseudomonadota bacterium | reverse complement strand
TCGAGATCTGCGGGCGTGCCTCCGGCGGCGATGTAGCTCATCTTCAGCATCCTCTCGCGCACGTCGGGCATCTGCAGCACCTTGTTCACGTCTTCGCTGATCTTCTTCTGGAGATCGGCGGGCAATCCGGCCGGTCCGTGCAGGCTGAGCCAGGTGATGGCTTCAATTCCGGTGACGCCCTGCTCCGCGAAAGTCGGGATGTCCGGCGCGCCTACAAAACGCTCCGCCCCAACCACGCCCAGCGCCTTGAGCTTCCCGTCGCGCACATGCGCAAGTGAGGAGACATCAAGCGCGACCTGCACGTTTCCCGACAACAGATCGGTCATCGCCGCGCCCATGCCCTTGTAGGGCACGTGCACCATCTTGATCCCCGTATGCTGCGCGAATTGCTCGGTTGCGAGATGGAAGGACGATCCGTGGCCGGTGGTGGCAAAGGACAATTTGTCGGGGTTGGCCTTCGCGTAAGCGATGAATTCCTGGACGTTGTTGGCCGGCACCGACGGATGCACGATCAGGAAGATGGGGCTCTTTGCGAGCAATGCGATCGAGGAAAAGCTGCGTTCGGGATCGTAGGGCAGCTTGTCGAAGACGAATTGATTGGCGGCATGCGAGGTGATGATGCCCATCCCGATAGTGTAGCCGTCGGGCGCGGATTTCGCGAGCGCATCGGTCCCGATGATCGTATTCCCGCCAGGCTTGTTCTCGACAAACACACGCTGCCCCCACAAACCGGACAGCTTGTCGGCGACGACGCGGGCAACTCCGTCTGCCGTCCCGCCCGGCGCCAGCGGCACCATGAATTGCACCGGCCGGGTCGGCCATTGCTCCTGGCCGGAGGCAGCACTCGCACAGATGGTCATCGCAGCCGTCAGTGCAAATTTCAGCATCCGCATGGCAATCCTCCGCAACATCTGTTGATATATCACATGATGTTGTAGAAGTGTTGCGGCGGCGTCAAGATCGCCGACGGACATGGATTTGGGGACACATACGAATGTCGCGCATCACTTTGCCCAGCGATCGGTTTGACTATTCATCAATGCGGGACCGCGGCAAATGGTCCCTGCCCGGCGGCGCGCAGATTGCAATCTATACGGTCGTCAGCGTCGAAGAATGGGACATCGAGAAGCCCATCGTGCGCCAGTATGTCCCGGCGCCGCAAGGGATCGTGCCGGTACCGGATGTACAGAACTGGTCGTGGCACGAATTCGGAATGCGCGTCGGCTTCTGGCGCATTCTGGATGCGCTTTCCGCGCGGGGTATCCGCGCATCGGCCGCCGTCAATGCGAGACTTTGCGAGACCTATCCGCCGATCGCGCAGGCCATGCTCGATGCGGGCTGGGAATTCGTGGGGCATGGCGTGGTGCAAGGTCCGCTGACGACTGCGCCGGACCAGCGCGCGGTCATCCGCCAAACGCGCGACCTGCTCAAAGCGTTCACGGGGAAAGCCCCGAAAGGCTGGCTTGGGCCGGGGCTCGCGGAAAACTGGGACACCCTCGATATTCTCGCAGAGGAGGGTTATTCGTATGTCGCGGACTGGTCGATGGATGAGCAACCGCTGCATATGCGGACATCGGCCGGACCGCTCGTCGCCATGCCTTTTTCGCTGGAGACCGGCGACCTTCCGATGATGGTCGCGCATCATCACACATCCGAAGTGTGGCTTCAGCGTCTCAAGGATCAGTTCGACCGGCTTTATCTGGACGGTGCGCACTCGGCACGAGTCATGCCGATCAGCGTGCATCCCTACATCACCGGCGTCCCGCACCGGATCAAGTATTTCGAACAGGCCTATGATTATTTCGCCGACCGCGAAGGAGTATGGTTTGCGACAGCCGAGGAGATATACGACTGGTTCGTTTCGCAGAACGGCGCGGCGGCGACGGCCGGACGCCCGTAGCTACGCCTTGCCTTCGAACGCCGCCTTCAGCATGTCGAGCTGGTTCACCACAGCATTGTTCGCATTCTGCGGCTGCTCGGCGGGCGCGTGAATCGTCGCGTCGAGGCGGCGCACCTGCTCCGACAATTTCATCGAACGCGCGATCAGTTCGCACAGCGTTTCCGGGAGCATCAGCATGGTGTCTTCGTCGGCCGCGAAGGTCGGCGACAATTTCACCTTGGTCTTTTCGTGATTGACCTGCGTGAGCGACATCTCGCCTTCCTTCACCGCACGATGCAGCAACAACCATGATGCGAGTTGCATCAGGCGCGTGGTGAGGCGCATGCTTTCAGTCGCATAGGCGAGCGCGGCATTGCGCGGCAGCGCCTTGGAATCCTTGCGGCCCTGTCCGTCGAGATAGGCGGCTGTCTCCTCCACCAGCGCCATGCCGTCGCGAAACAGCAGCGCGAAGGTCTGCGACCCTGCCAGCTTCTCGCCAAAGGAAATCGGTGCGCCCTGCGGCGCTGAAACGTCGGACATCACGCTACGCCCTCAACCCCCGCCACGGCCAGGATACGGCGCGACCCGCCTGCATTCCTGAACCCGATGTCGCAGCATAGTCGGCCGCAGCCCGCAGGGTAAAGGCAGCAAGAGAGAGAAATGGATTCATAGTTGCCACGGAACGTCGTCATTGTGCCGTTCCGGGACAAAAAAGAGCCGCCGTTTCCGGCGGCTCAAGTGGATAACAGGGAGGCGTCAAACAGAGTGGACAGGAGCCACTCGATGTCCAGAAGATGGAC
>JAEVZN010000097.1 GCA_023392205.1 Pseudomonadota bacterium | reverse complement strand
ATGCCGAGCAGATCGGCGAGTGATTGCAGATCTTCTACCGACGATGGCAGCGACCGGCCGGCGAGCTTTCGCCATGCCGAAAGCACTTTGCCGGCAGGACCGGGATCATCACCGGGCTGGCGCAGATACCAGGCATCACGAAGAGCGCTCTCATCCTCGGTACGGCGCATGAGCTTCACGCTCGCAGCGGCAGCCTTCAGGGCGAGCCGCTGCCGCCAGGCGCCGAGCCACGGCACATCGGATCGAACAAGATTGTCGAGCGAACTCAAGGCGCTGCCGGCCATGTAGGCGGCCTCCACCTCGCTGTCGATGGTGCTGCGCGGCGTCGCCCAAGCAGGCACGCGAGGCACGGGCATGGCAGAAGACACTGCTGTTGGAGCTTGCTGATTCATCTCCAAACAGCCTACAGGTGATGTGCGGTTTATGCGAGCATTATCAACATTATCCGCACAGCCTGTTTGTAGATAAATACGAACGATAATCTTGCATTATCGTTCGTTCTGTGCGACCCCCGCAAAATGGCCTCTCTCGTCGACAAAAACCTCAAAAAACGCGCTGACGGACGCTCCGCTCGACCACAGGGAGCCTCCTCTAATGTCGGCCGGGCCGAAGTGAGCGGCTCCGCAAACGACTTAGCCGACATCGAACTGGACGTGCTTTTCAGGGAGGACTTGGGGTCTGAGCCAGGTGAGGAGGACAAAGCCCCCTCACCTTCCTTGCCCGCCGTCGCGCCATCTCACCGACCGTCGCAACTCGATGCGCTCGCGAACCGGGCACGCGATTATGTCGAAGCGGCCAGTTCCACAAACACGCGCCGTGCTTATGCGTCCGACTGGAAGCACTTCGCCAGCTGGTGCCGGCGCCAGGGTATCGAGATATTTCCGCCCGATCCACAGCTGGTCGGCCTCTACATAGCCGCCTGCGCATCGGGCACGGTGACCGACGGTCAGCAACCCAACTCGGTTGCGACGATTGAACGTCGGATTTCCGCGCTGACGTGGAATTACAGACAGCGCGGACAGCCGCTCGACAGGACGGACCGCCATATCGCCACCGTGATGGCTGGCATCCGCAACAAGCACGCCTCACCGCCGCGGCAGAAGGAGGCGGTGTTGCCGGAGGACCTCGTCGCAATGCTGGAGACGCTCGATCGCGGCACCCTGCGCGGTCTTCGAGACCGTGCCATGCTGCTACTCGGCTTCGCTGGAGGTCTGCGCCGTTCGGAGATTGTAGGCCTCGATTGCGGTCGCGACCAGACTGAGGATTCTTCCGGTTGGATAGAAATCCTCGACAAGGGCATACTATTGCGGATCCGCGGCAAGACCGGGTGGCGCGAGGTCGAAATCGGACGCGGTTCATCCGACGCAACCTGCCCTTTAGTGGCGCTCGAGACCTGGCTCCATCTTGCACGCATCGCCCACGGACCCCTATTCCGGCGCGTTACGGGCCAGGGCAAGGCGGTTGGCGCCAATCGGTTAAACGCGCAGGAGGTTGCCCGCCTTGTCAAGCGCACTGCGCTGGCGGCCGGTATACGCAGCGACCTGCCGGAAGGCGACCGCGGGATGATATTCGCCGGCCACTCGCTGCGTTCCGGGCTGGCCTCCTCGGCTGAAGTCGACGAACGCTACGTGCAGAAGCATCTCGGCCATGCGAGTGCCGAGATGACCCGTAAATATCAACGGCGGCGTGACCGTTTCCGTGTCAATCTCACCAAAGCAAGCGGCCTGTAGGGAAACGAAACGGCCCCTCCCCTGCCCCGTCAATAATCCCATGGAGAGATGAATTCGAAGTAGGTCGCCTCGAAACCGGCAAGGTTGCGCGTTTCCAATTGGCTGCCGTTTACGCGTGCGATTGCAGCAATCATGCCGTCCGGCGCGGTGATCCGGCTGGATTTTCTGAAATTCGTAGGCAATTTTAGCGATCGTCACTGTCGGCAACGCAAGCTCGGCGTCGTGCCTTACCAGCCACGCAACCGCCGCTTCAATAGGGGACTTCTTCAGCGTCTCCGCCACGACATTGTAGAGAAATATCAAAGCTGACCGCCCTGATGCGGTCTCTGGCTCTCGCGGACGACCGCCTCCAGATCGATATCCGTGCCGGATCGTGCGGCAAGGCGGGCATAAAATGCTGCTGCGGCTTCGCGACCGGTTTCGCGGACTTCATAAGCCTCAAGAGCGCGCTCGACGATATCGGCGATAGATCGATTTTCCCGTAGAGCCAGACGGAAGGCCAAATCCCTAGCCTTGGAGCTCCGGACGCAGAGTTGTGGTTCGGCCATTTGTCACCTCCCTCCTGGAAACAAGCCACGGGAGCTTGAGAGTCCCCTCCCCTCGCGCTTCAGGAAGTCTCCGCCATGACAACCGATCCTTCGGAAGCCAGCGGCGCGGGTCAGAGATCCTTAACTTGATGAGGTGGTCCTCTCCGCGCCCCCATAATCCTAGGTTCAAAATATCAGCTTGGGCACCTCGAGAGAGCCAGTTCACGGATACCATAGAAAAATCTGGTCGACAGCGCGACTACCATCTTCATTCCGCCTCACCTCGGCCGCTTCAACGATCGCAATAGCGCATCTGATACTTCCAAACGCTCGCTCGGACTTTTCCCTTCATTTCGTGGATCAGATGCCTTGTGTGCAGGTGATCTGCTGGCATCAAGTTTGGCGCGCAAAAGCGCCATGACCATTGGCCAGGTGGAGAACTTCCCTTCTCTTGCCTTGTCGGTCAGATTGCGCAAATAGCCGCCGGCGCTGTTGATCTGGTCCGATCGCTGGAGGATTGCGGAGAGCGTGATCGCAGCTTGGACCTCGCCCATTGCTTCACAGGCTTCTTGCCAAGCGCTGGGACTCACCCCCAAGAGCGGCCTCGCGACTTCTGCGGCGGCCAGAAAATCCCGCCAGTGGCGAATTTCGCCCCCTTTCGCCAACGCTTTCACGTCCGGGCAGGCGTCAAGCACGATGCCCAATGGCAGTTCCCGTGCGGGCAAGCTGTGCAGGTTGGGATTACTCGCCCCGCTGGCGCTCGCTTCTTTTTCTTCTCGAGAGCGTTCTTCAGATTCTTTATGTGGATCGGTATTTGAATTCTGTATATGGCGCTCAGAATGAGACTCATTGGCGCTCATTTTCTGCGATCTGACAAACGATTCCAGCGTGTCGCGGATCTCTACATGCAACTCCTGCAGCTCGTTACAGATATCCTCGATGTGTTGACGCGGCGCGCTGCGCGGTAGCCGTGACACGGTGGTTTGATAGATCTGGAGTACCCTGCCCCAATTCCCAGGCACATTCTCTTCAATGCCGGCGTCGATCATCTTCACGACGTCACGCCGCAGCAGTGTCAGGCGTTCCCTTGCGACGCGCAAGGCGCGCTTTTCAACCTGCACAGCATCAGAAAGGTCCTTGAACTCCTGCGCTCGCGCGATGATGGGGGACAAATCAAATCCATAAGCCTGCTCGATTTCTCCGCCCGCCCCGCGCCGTGCAAAGCGTTTCCCGTTGGGGCTGTCCCGCCGGATTACCAGTCCGCACTCGACGAGTATGGCGATGTGCCGCCGCAACGTCGCCGGGGAAATGCCATTGGCACGCGCCATAAGCTGCTCATTCGACGGCCAAACGATCATTACGCCGTCCGCACGGAGCTCTGCATCCCTATGAAAAGACAGAAGTGCGTTGAGGACCGCCAGAGCCCGATCCGTGGCGCCCAGCATTTCCCGTGCCTCACGGATATGCTGGAACACTTCCCATTTGTTAACCATAGCCTCGGTCGGCATGGCTTTCGCTGAAACCTGGCTAGATATCTGGCCAAGCGTCATTGATCGCCGCCCAAAGGGCGTCGTTGCAACATGTGTCTGCATTTCCCTCACCTACGATCAGGCAAAAGAAATCCGGCCGCCCTGAGCGGTTCAGCCCAAATC
>JAEVZN010000078.1 GCA_023392205.1 Pseudomonadota bacterium | reverse complement strand
CGCCTATTCCGGCGAGACCCCGATCTTCGGGCCAGATTTCCTGATCCCCTCGCCGTTCGATCCGCGCCTGATCCTGCGCATAGCGCCGGCCGTCGCGGAAGCGGCCTGCAAGACCGGCGTCGCCACCCGCCCCATCGAGGACATGACCGTCTATATCGACCGGCTGACGCGCTTCGTGTTCCGGTCCGGCCTCGTCATGAAGCCGGTCTTTTCGGCAGCGCGAGCCGCGACCTCGAAGCGAGTCGTCTATGCCGATGGCGAGGACGAGCGCGTGCTGCGGGCCGCGCAAGTGGTGTTGGAGGAAGGCATCGCCAAGCCGATCCTGATCGGCCGGCCGCATGTCATCGACGTGCGCCTGCGGCGTTACGGCCTAAAGATCAGGCCCGGCACCGATTTCGAGATCGTCAATCCGGAAGACGATCCGCGCTACCGCGACTATGTCGACCTGCTGATCCGACTCGGCGGTCGCCGTGGCGTGACCCAGGAAGCGGCGCGCACCATGGTGCGCACCAACAATACGGTGATCGCCGCGCTTTCCATGATGCGCGACGAGGCGGACGCAATGATCTGCGGCCTTGAAGGCCGGTTCGAGCGTCACCTGCGCAATGTCGACCTCATCATCGGCCGGCGGGCGGATGTGCGCGACCTGTCGGCGCTCTCGATGCTGATCTCGCAGCGCGGTGTCACCTTCTTCACCGACACCTACGTCTCCGTCGATCCCTCCGCGCAGGAGATCGCCGAGATGACGATCCTTGCATCGGAAGAAATCCGCCGGTTCGGGCTCACACCGAAGGCCGCGCTGCTGTCCCACTCGAATTTCGGCTCACGCGACTCAGCGAGCGCACTGAAAATGCGCGAAGCGGCGGCTATCCTGAGAAAGACCGCGCCTGACCTCGAGGCAGACGGAGAGATGCATGGCGATTCGGCCCTCTCGGCGGTGCTGCGCCAGCGCGTCTATCCGCATTCGTCACTGAAGGACGAAGCCAATCTGCTGGTCTTCCCGAGCCTCGATGCGGCCAATATCGCGCTTACCACGGTGAAGACGATGATGGATGCGCTGCATGTCGGGCCGATATTGCTCGGCACAGCACGGCCGGCGCACATCCTCACGCCGTCGGTCACTTCGCGCGGCGTCGTGAACATGACTGCGTTGGCAATCGTCGAGGCAAGTTCCAAAGCGGAGACGGCGACAGCCTAAACAGAAGGTTAACCCGCCTCCAGTAAGGTACCGCCCATGATGACGGGCGGTGCTTCAGGCGGATTTAAGCGCATCTTTGGGTGCGCTTTCGCCGTTGCCGCGATCATGCTGGCCTTGGCGCTGCTGCCGGCAGAGGCGAGCACGCGCGTGTGCCGTCAGCTCGAAGGACAGCTCTCCAGTCTTTCATCCGGCGGTGGTGGAAAAGCGCGGCGCTACGACGCGGCCATAGCGCGCCAGCAGGAGCAGATACGACAGGCGCGCGACCAGGGCCGTCAGGCTGGCTGCGGACGGTTCATGTCTGGTGCCGCGGTTTCGTTCTGCGGCAACCTCAACGCCACGCTCGATCGCATGGAGCGCAACCTTGCCGAGCTGAACCGGACACGCCAGCGCATGGGCGGTGGTGGCGATACACGGCGCGAGCGCGCCCGCATCACCGCTGCGCTCGATGCCAATGGATGCCGCGCAAAGAAGTCTGACCCTGCGCCGCAGGATCAGGCCGCGGTGGACAACCGCACGGGCCTGCGCGTCGGCAATCTCTCCGGCCAGTTCCGCACGCTCTGCGTACGCACCTGCGACGGCTATTTCTTCCCGGTCTCTTGGTCCGTCCCACAATCCGCCTTTGCGCGCGACCAGAACGCATGCGCAGCCATGTGCCCCGGCACACAGGTCGAGCTTCACTATCACCGCTCGTCCGGCGAGGAGCCGAAGGATATGGTCTCCGCAGTAACGGGCATCCCCTACAGCGAGATGCCAAACGCGTTCCGCTATCGCGAACGCAATGCCGCGACTACGCCCGGCTGTTCGTGCACAGCGTCGTCACCCGCACCGGCAGCCGCCGGGCGCGCGTTCGAAATCATCGGTGGCGATCATGGCTCCGGTTTGCCGGAAGAGGAGCCCGCGCAGCTGCAGGCAATCCCCATGCCTTTGGAAAGGCCCGATGCGGCCGAGGATCCCGAGACGCTTTCCTCACGCGAGGGCGGGTGGGACGCCGCGGCGCTGAAACGGCTGGCGACCCCGCCGCGCCGGCCCAGGCCTTCGACAGCCGGCACCGAAGACGACGATCGTGCCGTCAGGGTCGTCGGGCCAAGGTTCCTTCCCGACCCAGAAGAGGCAATAGATCTGCGAGTTCCGGACCCTGCTCCCGCCCGGTAAGCGCCAGCCGCAGAGGCATGAACAGCGACCTGCCCTTGCGCCCGGTTATTTCCTTCAGGCGGTCGGTCCAGATCTTCCAGGTCATCCGGTCCCACGGTTCCGGCGGCAGATTGTCGAAGGCGATCGCGAGGAATTCGGCGTCTTCCAGCGTCGGTTCAGGCCGCTCCTGCGGTCCCTCCTGCACGATCTTCCACCAGACCTCGGCGTCCGCCAGCTTTTCCAGATTGCCGCGCACCGCAAGCCAGAACGGCTCGGCGAGCGCGCCGGAAATGCCGTGCTCCGCCAGTCTGTCGCGAGCCTCCTCGAACGGCATGGCGTGGATCAGAACCTTGTTCAGCGTCACGAGCTCGGCCGGATCGAACTTCGCGGCCGATTTGGACGTCGCCGCCGGGTCGAAGCGCTCGGCAAGCTCATCCATCGAGCGCGCCGCCGACACGCTTTCGGACGTACCGATCAGAACCGCCAGCGAAGCGACAGCCATCGGCTCGATGCCGTCTTCAGCAAGACTTTTGATCGACAGCGCCCCGCTGCGCTTGGAAAGCCCCTCACCTGAAGAGGTCGTCAGCAAATTGTGGTGGCCGAACGCGGGCGGCTGGGCACCCAGCGCCCGGAACAGCGCGATCTGCGCTCCGGTATTGGTGACGTGGTCGTCACCGCGGATGACGTGGCTGACGCCGAGGTCGATGTCGTCGACCACCGATGGCAGTGTGTAGAGATAGG
>JAEVZN010000002.1 GCA_023392205.1 Pseudomonadota bacterium | reverse complement strand
TGTTGGCAGCCTGCGGGGCGGGGGAATGAGCTTGCGTCATGGGGGCGGTCTCCAGATGGCGTGGCGCGGCGCGGGGTTCGCCGCGGCCTCGGATGCTATCTGGACCGCCGCCGTTTCGGGGCGATGTGCGGAATGTAAAGTTATGTAAAGCCGCAGGGGCGGGGCGAAACGGCGGCGGGTGCGCGGGGACGGCTAAACCGTGATCGCACCCATCCGGATGGCGACCAGCGCGTTCAGTTCATCCTGCGCCGGCGGCACGATGTCCGCCGGCGATCCTTGCGCCAAGCGGCATCCTTCGCCGGGATTGAGCCGGAGCTGCAATGCGGGCCAGGCCAGCATCACGGGGTCTTCCCCGAAATTGATCAGCGCCCAGAAACCTTCGGTCGTCACCTGTCCGGCCGCATCCTGAATCAGAAGTTCGCAGACCGCATCCGCCGGCGGCGGCAGCTCCTTGAATGCCAGGAAATCGGCAAGGTCATCGGAGAAGCTTTCGAAATTGCCGGTGCCTTCCGCCGCTTCGTCATTCAGCATGTCCCAGAAGCGGGTGCGCAGATGCGCGGGCATGACGAACAGGCTGCATGTGCCGCTGTCGACGGCGGGCGTTTCGGTGAGGTGGGCGAGTTCGCCGGCATCCGGGATGCCCCAGCCGCCGTCCTTCGCGACACGCAGCCGGTCGCTCCATGTGCCCTGCAGATGAAAAGCCGGGGCGACCGCGAAGGCCGCCGTCACGCCATAGCCTTCAGGCGCTCAAGCTTGTCCAGCGCCACGTCGAAGGTCGCCTTCTTGTGCAGGCGGCAGGACAGCGTTTCGGTCGTGGCGAAGTCGCCATTCTCGAAATACTTGTTGCCGGGCGGCCCGCCGCCGCAGAACGGAAAATACCGGCAGGATTCCTGGCACATGTCCACGCCGCGGCGGACCTCGTCGTCCATGGCGATGAAGCGCGGCATCGACAGCACCGATTCGAGCGTATCCTTCGCGACATTGCCCAGCGCGAAGCTGCCGAGCCTTGGACTGGAGAGGCCCAGCATCTCCGGTGAATAGGTCGAGAAATTGCCTTCGCAATCCACGTTGAGAATGCCGAACGGCCGGCATTCCTGCGTGCGGATATCCGGCAACCGGCCTTGCCCGATGGCATTGCGGGAGATGTCGAATTCGCGCACCTGCAGCGGCGGGTCGGAGGCCAGCGCCAGATCCATGAAGCGCGAATAGAAGCGGCGGAAGCGCGCCTCGACGCCGGACCCGGAGAGCGACGAGGTGACATGCGGCCCCTCGATCTCCTCCACATTGAAGGCGACGCTGGTGATGCCATGCTCGATGTAGAAATCGAAAAGCTCGTCGGGATAATCCAGCGAGGCCGATGTGAGCACGGTAATCACGTCGAAAAAGATGTCGTGGTCGCGCAGCTTCTGAATGCCGCGCAGCACGCGATCCAGCGTACCGCCGCCCTGCCGGGTCTTGCGGCTGCGGTCATTGAGGAAATCGGGGCCGTCGACGCTGACGCCGACCTGAACATTGCGCCGTCGGATGAAGTCGCACCACGCATCGTTCACAAGCGTGGCGTTGGTCTGAAGCGACTGGGTGACTTCGAAGCCGGACGTGTTGCAGCGCTCCAGCAGCTGCGTGGCCTGTTCATAGAAGGTCGCGGGCAGAACCATCGGTTCGCCCGCGTGCCATAACAGGGTGATGTCCTGACGGACCAGCCCCGAGGAAAAGGCCCAGTTGAAGGTCTTTTCCAGTGTCTCAAGCGTGATCTTGCGCTTGTCCAGCCGGTCGGGGAGGTAGCAATAGGTGCAGTCGAGATTACAGAACGGCGTCGGCTGGACGACGAGCAGCTCCAGCGGGCCGACCTGGTCGACGGCGATCATGCTCTATCGATTGCGGAAGCCGCCGTTACGGAAGCCACCACCGTTGCGGAAACCGCCGCCATTGCGGAAGCCACCACCGTTGCGGAAACCACCGCCGTTGCGGAAGCCGCCGTTACGGAACGGGCCGTTCAGGAAGCCGCCATTGCGGAAGGGGCCATTGAAGAAGCCGCCATTGCGGAAGCCGCCGTTGCGAAAGCCGACGCCGGGGAAGTTGAGGAATTGAGCCTGCTGCTCGACTGCCTCGCCGATGAGGTCATCCAGTTCGGCAGCGCGTGCCTGAACGTCGAGTTCGGCGGTCGGGTCGATCGCGGTTGCATCCGGCAACGCAGCAAGCGAGGTCCGGGCCAGGGTGACGACACCAGCGGTGGTGATTGCGCCTCCGACAAGAGTCCTCAACAACGAACGCCGCGTCAATTTCTCGTCCATAACCAATCGCCCTCGTTCTTTGCCCATCCTGCTGAAGGGCAAGGCATCCTAGCCGCAAATTTTTCCAAAACAAGCCTTTCGGGCGCCGATGCGATGCAAATCGGCATGTTGAAGGTCACACCGCTGTGAAAGCTATCAGCGATGTGAAAGTCGTCTTCGGTAAAGGTATTTTCATGAACAGGAATCGTCAGGACCAGGTCATGACAGGAACAGGTATCTTTTGATTTGAATCGGATCGCGTGCGGCTGCAATGCAGCGCGCGCTATGATATCCGGGCGCAAGGCGATCCAGCCTACGGAGACAGACAGTGGCAGACACGCAACTCAAGCCGGGCGATACCGTCAGACTGAATTCCGGAGGCCCGCTGATGACCATTTCGACAATCGAGGGTCAGAATGCGTTCTGCGAATGGTTTACGGACGATCAACAATTGCAGAGCCGGTCATTCGTCATCACCAGCCTGAAGGCCGATCCGCAATCCTGACCGTTTCGCGTTGCCCGGCGGCGCGCAAGGCTGCGCCGGCGGACGCTCAGCGCCCCGCCGCTGCCGCCTTCGGCTCCGCCATGTCCAGCACCTGCGTGCGTTCCGGCAATGTCTCGGTGGCCAGCACGTTGCGGCCGATATCGGCGATATGCGTCACGCCGGTCAGCGCCATGGTGATGTCGAGCTCCTTGCGGATGATCTCGATCGCCTTGCTCACGCCTTCGCCGCCGAGCGCGCCGAGTCCGTAGATATAGGCGCGGCCGATCAGGCAGCTTTTCGCGCCCAGCGCCAGCGCGCGCATCAGATCCTGCCCGGAGCGGATGCCGCCGTCGAACATCACCTCGATATCGTTGCCGACCGCATCGGCAATCTTCGGCAGCATCGAGATCGAGGAGGGCGCACCGTCGAGCTGCCGGCCGCCATGGTTGGACACCACGATGGCATCGGCGCCGCTCTTGCTCGCGAGCCTCGCATCCTCGACATCGAGAATGCCCTTCACAATCAGCTTGCCCGGCCACAGCTTGCGGATCCAGGCGACATCCTCCCAGCTCAGCGTCGGATCGAACTGGCTGTTGGTCCATTGCGCGAGCGAATTGACGCCCTCCATGCCTTTCACATGCCCGGCCAGATTGCCGAAGGTCTTGCTCTTGGCGTTGAGCACGCTCATCGCCCAGCGCGGCTTGGTGGCGATATCGAGGATATTGGCGAGCTTGATCTTCGGCGGCACGGTCATGCCGTTCTTGATGTCGCGATGACGCTGGCCGAGCACCTGCAGATCGACGGTCAGCACCAGAGCCGAGCAATTGGCGGCCTTGGCGCGCGCGATGAGGGCCTCGATGAAGGCGCGGTCGCGGATCACATAGACCTGAAACCAGAACGGCTTGCCGGTGGCTTCCGCGACCTGTTCGATGGAGCAGATTGACATGGTGGACAGGCAGAACGGCACCCCGGCGGCGTTCGCCGCCTGTGCCGCGAGGATTTCGCCATTGCCATGCTGCATCCCGCACAGACCGATGGGGGCGAGCGCGATCGGCAGCGAGACCTTCTGGCCGACAATCGTCGTGGAGAGGTCGCGCTTGTCCACATTGACCAGCACCCGCTGGCGCAGCGTGATCCGCTCCATGTCGCTGCGGTTGGCGCGGAAGGTCTCCTCGGCATAGGAGCCGGAATCCACATACTGGAAGAAGGCGCGCGGCACCCGCTTTTCGGCCAGTTCGCGCAGGTCTTGGATGCAGGTGATCGGGGTCATAGCTAGTCCCAAAGGGTCGCAACTGAAGTCGGTCTCGGGTCGGCTGGCCGGCGGGACGCAGGGGGCGGGAACCGGGTTCCCGTCCGCGCGTTAGCGGCCCGACCGTTTCGAACCGGACATTGCGCCAGACGCGCGGCGGAGGGAAGCCATGACGAATTCCACAAAAAAGCACGACAAGGCGGCCGAGGAGAAGGAAAACCGCCGTCTGGACAAGGCGCTGGACGAGGGCCTGGAAGAAAGCTTCCCGGCTTCGGACCCGGTCAATCTGACCCAGCCGCCCAAGAGCAAGGAAGACCGGCGCGACTGACATCTGCCGTCGCGCAGGGATTTTGGGGTTAACCACCCGTCAGGGTTGCAATCAGCCGGCTGGGGACGTGCAACC
>JAEVZN010000572.1 GCA_023392205.1 Pseudomonadota bacterium | reverse complement strand
CGCGGGGCGGGCCGCCCGGGCCGGGGGGCCGCGCGTGGTCGCACGCGGGCAAGGTTATATGGAGCCGAAACAGTTTCTGGCCATGTTCCGGTTTGTGGCCGACAAGGCCTACGAAACCACGACGCTGACCGAATATCTCAAGGCCAATAGCTGACGACACCTTACCGGCGGGTCGCGCGCTCCTCTAGCCGACCTTCAGATAGGCGAAGCCCTTGGTCTGCAATTCGGCGACCGTCGCGACACCGGACGGGACAAATTTCAGGAACGGGTCGTTGCGTGTCTTGGCCATGTCGATCTTCTGGCGCGTGTAGGTGATTTCGCACAGATACGCCTCGACATCGAATTTCGCGAGCCCGACGAAGCGCTTGTAGATGTCATCGTCGATCTGTTCTTTTTCCCAGGGCGTGCCGCTCCGGTCAGCGAGGAAAAACTTGATGCCCGCGCCATGCGCGACAATGACCAGCTTGAGGCGCAACGAATCGAAATCGTAGGCTGACAGGTGATTGTTCATGTTGGTCAGCATCTGCGAGAAGCGATCCACATCGCCGAAATCGCAGTGATACAGGCAGGCGACGTCGGTATCCTTCTCCAGATCCTTGATGCTGAGCTTTTCCGGCGCAGCCGTTGCGGCACCCGCCGCTCCGATGACCGCGCCGGACGCGGCCAGCGCGGTCATGAATCCGCGCCGGCTGGTGAGGATGGGTTTCTTGCGCATGACGGCATCTCCTCGCAGCCATTGGCCGGCGCGTCATGCGTCGGCCGGACCGATGCGAAGATGAGCGTTGCGCAGCCCTAGTCCTTGTTGACCGGGCTGTCGCGGCTCATCAGCAGAGCCACAGCATCCTTGATCTGCTCGATGGTCAATACTTTATTCGAGCCGAAACGTGGCATATTCGAACACGGAAGAGCGGCGTGAGAGTTATATATTTTCTCGTAGGTCGCCTTCACCTCGGCATCGGAGAAATCACGCAGCTTTCCGTATTGGTAAAGGCTCGGTCCGAGTGTCCCGTAACTCACTTCCTGTTTGGAGATCTGGTGGCAGGCATAGCAATTGCCACCGTTCACCCGCGCCGGCGGATAATCGCTGAAGCGCATGCCGTAACCGCTCTGGGCAAGAGCTTCGCCCTTTTTCCAGTCGCCGATGAATTTGCCATCGGCTGGATATTCGATGGTGGCCAGTTCGCGTTTCTTGATGGTCTCGGCGACATCCTGGGGCGGATCGTTGCGGGTGTCGGAACAGATTTTCATCGTTTCGTCCTGCGACAGCCGCGGCACGAATTGCTCCGGCGCCCCCGGAAACGCGGCCTTGATCGCGGCATCTGCCACGCCCGGCGCCACCGGCGTGTTTTGCTGGGCGAAAGCAGCCGAACCCGCAAACAGGCCCGCAGCGATGATGAGGGGAAGCTTCTTCATGATGTGTCTCCCTTCGCTCAGCGCTTCAGACCGGGCGCGGCGATCTCGCCACCCGCAGCCATTTTTGTGAGATAGGCCACCAGCGCGACGCTTGCGTCCGATCCCATTTGCAATTGCGGCATCCGCATCTGCCAGTAACAGTCATAGAGCCGATGCTGCATAGTCATCACATGCGTGCTTGACACCCGGTAGGCCGGCCATTCGCCGACAACCTTGCTGGCTTCTTTCGGGTCGGTGAGATGCGGAAGACCCTGCAGGCGGATCCGCAAACCGTCCGCCGCGTGACAGGTCGCGCAGGAAAAATCGAACGGCCCGGAGCGGCGGAAGAACAATTCCTCACCGAGTGCGACCACTTCCTTTTCCTGCGGCTGATCAAGCTTGGCCGCATAAGTCTTGCCCGCGGACTGGTTGGCCACATAGGTCGCGATGGCGCCCAGTTCCTTGACCGGTTGACCGCCGCCGGGATGAGGACGCTTGACGAGATCCGCGGCATTGAAGCCTTGCAGCTGCTCCATGCACCAAAGGATACGGGTTTCCGCATCCATCACCCGGTTGGCGTCCTTGAAATAGCGCGGCAATTCGGCAAACGCGCCCTCGACCACGCCCGGTCCCTTGCCCAGATCGCATTGTTCGAGACTGACATTTTTTGGGCCGCGCGGCGTCGTCCACAGCACTTCACCACGATCCGAATCGAGCAGACCCGGATTGCTCCACGGATCTTCCCGCAACATCTGCCGGTAGCGTTCAATGGCCTTTTCGGTCTCGGCATCCTGCGCGACTGCAATATGCATCGTCGCGCCACCCGATATCGCAATACCAAGTCCGCAGGCGAATAGAATGGTGCGTGTGAGCTTCACCGCTGCGATCCTCCCTTGTAATTTGTAGCCGGCTTGTCCGGACTCTCGCGGTCCTTATAGGCAAGACGGTCTTGCATGAACAATACATGCATTCATTGGCATGGGAAGACGTGTCGCAGCGCGCGTCGCCCACTTTGTGTCGTATCATTCATCGTCAATGCGCGTTGTGCAGCGCGAAATGAAATTCGTTTGCATGGCGCGAATCTTTTCAATACACAGTTTCAGATAACTGAATATGTTCCGCAGCCCATGCGGACGCCACGAGGGAACGCTGGCTGGCCGCCATGCGCTTGTGCAGCGCAGCAGAAGGCATGCTGTCGATTCCTCTTCCGGTGTGAGTTGAACATTGCCCAGTATTGGCTACGTATGGGCATCCGGTTTCAGGAGAGGACGAAATGAACGCATTCATGACTCGCAGACAGGCCTTGACCGCGAGTGCAGCCCTGGCAGCTTTCGCGGCTTTCGGCACAGGGATCACACCTGCGTTTGCGGCCAACGATCTCGAAGAGATGAGCAAGAAATTCACCGGCGGGGCAAAGCCCGTCGAGGGCATGATCAAGCTCGATCTTCCGGAGATCGCCGAGAACGGCAATACCGTGCCGGTCACCGTGACCGTCGAAAGCCCGATGACCGAAAAGGATTATGTCAGCGAAGTGATCCTGCTGGCGGACGGCAATCCGCGTGCGGGCATCGCGCCCTTTCATTTCACGCCGCTGAGCGGTGTCGCCGAAGCCAATACGCGCATCCGGCTCGCCAACACCCAGAACATCGTCGCGATCGCAAAGACCAGCGACGGCAAGTTCTATACGGCCAGCAAACAGGTCCGCGTGACCATCGGCGGATGCGGCGGCTGACGCCCCTCACGACCGGTCCATCGCATCGCACATCCAGGAGTTAAAAATGGCTACCGCTCCCCGCCCCCGTATCAAGCTCGACAGAAAAGAAG
Source organism: Pseudomonadota bacterium (assembly GCA_023392205.1). Taxonomy (GTDB): domain Bacteria; phylum Pseudomonadota; class Alphaproteobacteria; order Rhizobiales; family Xanthobacteraceae; genus Pseudorhodoplanes. Next base: position 6,649 of record JAEVZN010000572.1, on the reverse strand, counting down.
CCAAGCAAGGCGATATCGTCGAGGTGAAGGCTCTGGTTTCGCACATCATGGAAACCGGCCAGCGCAAGTCCAGCGACGGAAAGGTGATCCCGCGCAAGATCCTCAACAAGTTCACCGCGACGGTGAACGGCAAGGAAGTCTTCTCGGCCGATTTCGAGCCGGCCATCTCTGCCAATCCCTATATCCAGTTCAAGTTCAAGGCGACCGAATCCGGTCCCGTCGTGCTGACCTGGATCGACGACGACGGCAGCAAGATCGTCGGGGAAGACAGCATCAAGGTAAGCTGAGTTTCTTGGGGATGTGTGCGCCTGCCTTATGTCCGCGGCGGGCGCACCTCTCCCAAGATGCGTCACGCCCAGCCGTGCGCCATATTGAGAGAACGACATGATTTCGAGGCGCGATTTCGTTCAGCTGGCCCTTGCCACGGCAGCCATCGTTCCCGCAGGCTGGACAAGCGCCTTCGCCCAGCAGCGTCTGACACAGGCGGACCTTCTGGCCTTCGAGCCGATGGGCAATGTCACGCTTGTGCATATTACCGACATCCACGCGCAATTGCGGCCGGTCTATTTCCGCGAACCCTCGATCAATCTCGGCACCGGCGAATCCAAAGGCCTAGTCCCGCATATCACCGGCAAGGCGCTGCTGGATTATTACAACATCCCGGCCGGGTCGCCGCAGGCGCATGCCCTGACCTATGTCGACTTCGCGGCATTGGCCAAGACCTATGGACGCTTCGGCGGTCTGGACAGGGTGGCAACCGTCATCAAGGCGATCCGCGCAGAGCGCGATGACAGGATGCTGCTGCTGGACGGTGGCGATACCTGGCAGAACAGCTTCACCGCCCTTGAGAGCAAGGGCCAAGACATGATCGATTGCATGGCGCTCCTGAAACCGGACGCCATGGTCGGCCATTGGGAATTCACGCTCGGCACCAAGCGCGTGCAGGAGATCGTCGAGAAGCTCGGTTGTCCTTTCCTGGCGCAGAATGTCCGCGACACGGAATGGAACGAGCCTGCTTTCAAGCCCTATCAGATGTTCGAACGTGGCGGCGTGCAGATCGCGGTGATCGGACAGGCCTTCCCCTACACGCCTATCGCCAATCCGCGCTGGATGATTCCGACCTGGTCCTTCGGCATCCGCGAGGACGATTTGCGCGCGCAGGTCGAAGAGGTGCGCAAAAAGGGTGCGCAACTGGTCGTGCTGCTGTCGCATAACGGCTTCGATGTCGACCGCAAACTCGCCGGGCGCGTTGACGGCATCGATGTCATCCTGACCGCGCATACACATGACGCGCTTCCCGATGTCGTGCGGGTCGGCAAGACGTTGCTGGTCGCTTCGGGCAGTCACGGCAAGTTCGTGTCGCGGCTCGATCTCGATGTGCGCGATGGCGAGGTGAAGGGTCATCGCTACAAGCTGATCCCGGTCTTCTCCGATGTGATCGCGTCCGATCCCGAAATGGCCAAGAAAATCGAAGAGATTCGCGCGCCGCACGAAAAGATGCTGCTCGAACCGATCGGCCGCACCGAGACGCTTCTCTATCGCCGCGGAAATTTCAACGGCACGCTGGATGACGTCATCTGCGATGCATTGCTGTCGGAGCGCGACGCCGAGGTCGCGCTGTCGCCCGGCTTCCGCTGGGGCGCCTCCCTCCTGCCCGGCCAGGACATCACGCCCGAGGACATCTACAATGCCACGGCCATCACCTATCCGAATGCCTACCGGATGCCGATGAATGGCGCGCGTCTGAAGGAGGTTCTCGAAGACGTGGCCGAAAACCTTTTCCATCCGGATCCCTATTACCAGCAGGGCGGCGACATGGTGCGGGTGGGCGGTCTCTCTTACGCGATCGACATCGAGAAACCGGGCGGCCAGCGCATTTCCGATCTGACGCTCCTGCGCACCGGCAAGCCGGTCGAGGCCGATCGCGACTACACGGTCGCCGGCTGGGCCAGCGTCAACGAAGGGACCGAAGGCCCGCCGATCTGGGATGTGGTCATGGCCCATATCCGCAAGAAGAAGGTCGTCGCGCCGAAGGAATTGCAGAATGTGCGCGTTGTCGCAGGCTGAGGGCCTGCGCGCGCGGCTGAAGCGGTAAAAAATTTTGGGCAAACATATGCACATATACGCATCGATGAAGACGAGACCCCGAGGAGACAGGCGATGAACCGCAAGCTTCCATGGCTCTCCGCAACCTCGCGGCGCGGCTTTCTGCGTGGCGGACTGGCCGCCGGCGGCGCGCTCGCATCCGCAGGTCTTGCGTCCGGAACGGCGCGGGCCATGCCGCCTTCGGGAAATCCTGAAAACCTGCCGCCCAACGTACCGGCCTGGTCGCAATCGCTCGGCACCGGCGTGGCCGAACGGGCCTATGGCTCACCCTCAACCCACGAAGCGGGGGTCATCCGCCGTGATGTGGAATGGCTCACGGCGTCGCGTCAAAGCTCTGTCAGCTTCACCCCGCTGCACGCACTCGACGGGATGATCACGCCGAACGGATTATGCTTCGAGCGGCATCATTCCGGCATCGCCGAACTCGATCCGGCCGATTATCGCCTGATGCTGCATGGGCTGGTGGACAAGCCGCTGATCTTCACCCTCGATGACATCAAGCGGATGCCGCGGGTAAACCGCCCCTATTTCTGCGAATGCGCGGCCAATTCCGGGATGGAATGGCGCGGCGCCCAATTGAACGGATGCCAGTACACGCACGGCATGGTGCATTGCGTGATGTATACCGGCGTGCCGCTGCGCACGCTGCTGGAAGAAGCCGGCGTGCGGACGAATGCGAAATGGCTGCTCCTGGAAGGCGCCGATTCCGCAGCCATGACCCGGTCCCTGCCGCTGCAAAAGGCGCTCGACGATGTGCTGATCGCCTATCGCATGAATGGCGAAATGCTCTATCCCGAAAACGGCTACCCGGTCCGCGCCGTCATTCCCGGCTGGGAAGCCAATATGTGGGTGAAATGGCTGCGCCGCATCGAAGTCGGCGACCAGCCATGGCATCACCGCGAGGAAACGTCGAAATACACCGACCTGCTTGAGAACGGCAAAGCCCGCCGCTTCACCTATGTGATGGACGCTAAGTCTGTCATCACGAGCCCGTCTCCGCAGGCGCCGGTCAATCACAAATCCGGTTTCACAGTGTTGTCAGGCCTCGCCTGGTCTGGCCGCGGCAAGATCGAACGGGTCGATGTGTCGCTCGATGGCGGACGCAACTGGCGCCATGCGAAACTGGACGGTCCGGTCTGGGACAAGGCCCTCACCCGCTTCTATTACGAATTCGACTGGGATGGCGGCGAACTGATGCTGCAATCGCGCGCCATGGACGAGACCGGCTATGTGCAGCCGACCAAGACCGATTTGCGCAAGGTACGCGGGGTCAATTCCATCTATCACAATAACGGAATCCAGACCTGGCAGTTGCACAAGAACGGCGAGGTGGAAAATGTCGAGATTTCCTGATCTCCGCCGCGCGGCCGCGCTGGCGGGATGCCTGATCGCGCTGCTGTTTGCCACGCCTGCGGCACAGTCAGCCCCGAAATCCGAAGCCGCCACGCCGATGCAGGGCCACGCTGCGGCGCCGAAAGCCGCGCCCGCCAGGCTCGATATCGGCAGGGCGGCGACGCCTGAAGAAATTGCCGGCTGGGACATCGACATTCGCCCGGACGGCCATGGCCTGCCGGTCGGCAAGGGCACGGTCAGTGACGGCGAACCGCTCTATGTAGAGCGCTGCGCGGCCTGTCATGGCGAGTTCGGAGAAAGTGCCGGGCGCTGGCCGATCCTGTCCGGCGGCGAGGGGTCGCTCGCGACGCACGATCCGGTGAAATCCGTCGGCTCCTACTGGCCCTATGCCTCGACACTGATCGACTATACCCGCCGCGCGATGCCGTTCGGGGCGGCGCAGACCCTGACCAACGACGAACTCTACGCCATCACGGCCTACGTCCTTTATCTAAATGACATCATCAAAACAGAAGATTTTGAGCTCAGTGACAAGAATTTTAGAACAATCCGGCTTCCCAACGAGGCCAACTTTTTCGATGATGACCGTGAAACCGCAGAGCAGCATTTCTGGCAGAAAAATCCGTGTATGAGCAATTGCGCGTCTGGCAAGCCGGAAGTCATCGGACGCGCCCGCGCCATCGACGTAACCCCGGAGCCCGGCGAAGCGCCCAAGGCCGACTGATGCAGATCGCCCATCATGCGGTGTCACCTGCTCCGGCCCGGCTTGTGGCCGCGGGGTTTGCCTCGGGCATTGTCGTGGCCATTCTCGCGGCGATGGCTGCGACACCGTTGCGGGCATCCGGCGACCTGGCTTTCGGACAATATCTGTCGTCGGAATGCGTGACCTGCCATCAATTGTCCGGCCGCTTCGATGGCATTCCGCCCATCGTCGGATGGCCGGTAGAGTCCTTTGTGCAGATCATGAACGAGTATAAGAACAAGAACCGTGATCACGCGGTCATGCAGACAATCGCCGGCCGCTTGTCACAAGAAGAAATCGCCGCTCTGGCTGCCTATTTCGGAAGCCTGAAGGCCGCAGAGCCACCGGCGCAACAGGGAGGGAAGTCATGAAGAGCAATCGTCGTCAGTTTATCGGAGGCGCCACGGCACTCGCTGCGGCGGCAGGGTTATCCGCTCCCGCCATCGCACAGGCCAAACCGCGCGTCGTCGTGGTCGGCGGCGGGCCGGGCGGCGCAACTGTCGCGAAATATGTCGCGCGCGACGGTGGCGGCGCCATCCATGTGACGCTGGTCGAGCCGGCCAAGGAATTTGTGACCTGCTTCCACTCCAATCTCTTTCTCGGCGGTTTTCGTCCGCTCGATACCATTACGCATTCCTATTCCGGCCTCGCCAAATACGGCGTAAACTTGGTTCACGAGCCTGCGGCCTCGGTCAACCGTAACAGCCGCACCGTAAGGCTGGCAGGCGGCGTCACCCTTCCCTATGACCGGCTGGTGATCGCACCCGGCATCGACATCAAGTTCGATTCCGTGCCGGGCTATTCGGAAGCGGTCAGCGAAAAGCTGCCGCATGCATGGAAGGCCGGCCCGCAGACCGTACTCCTCAAGAAGCAGCTTGACGCCCTGGAAGATGGCGCGCAGATCGTGATGATCGCGCCACCCAACCCGTTCCGCTGCCCGCCTGGGCCCTATGAGCGCGCATCGATGATGGCGCATGTGCTCAAGGGCAAGGGCCACACCAAATCACGCATCGTGATCCTCGATCCGAAGGAAAACTTCTCCAAGCAGGCCTTGTTCATGGAAGGCTGGGAAAAGCATTATCCCGGCATGATCGAATGGCAGAGCCAGAAAATGCATGGCGGCATCAAGGGCGTCGATGCCGGCACCATGACCGTCAAGACCGACCTCGCCGATTACAAGGCGCAACTCATCAATGTCATTCCAGCCCAGATGGCCGGCAAGATCGCGCGCGATGCCGAGCTTGCCAACCAAACCGGCTTCTGCCCGATCAAGCCGGAATCGATGCAGTCCGCCTCCGACGCCAATATCTACGTGATCGGCGATGCTTCGATCGCCGGCGACATGCCAAAATCCGGCTTCTCCGCCAACAGCCAGGCCAAGGTCGCGGCAATGATGATCCGTGGCGAACTCGCCAAGGCGCAGACCTTCCCGGCCCGCTATACCAACACCTGCTGGAGCCTGATCGAGACCGACGACACCGTGAAAGTCGGCGGACGTTACGAGCCAAAGGACGGCAAGATCGCGGCTGTGGAGACCTTCATCTCCAAGACCGGTGAGGATGCAGACCTGCGGCGGCAGACGCAGGAAGAGAATATGGGCTGGTACAAAGGCATCATCGCCGACATCTTTACGTGATGATGTTTCGCACAGGCAGCAAAGCGCCACCGGGTGCGTTCTCCGTTCCGCTCCACCGCCGGGCCCTTCTGACAGGGCTCGGCGCAGCGGGCCTGTTCGCCCTGGGCGGCGGCAGATTTTCCGCCGCGGCCACGGCGCCGGCCGAGCACAGGATCGGTGCTGTCACGGCAAAGGTGATCAGCGATGGCGTGCTGAACGTCCCGCTCGCCTTTTCGCTCCCGGAAACCTCGCCCGAAGATGCCGCCGCATTGTTCAAGGCGCACGGCCTGCCCGAACAGGGCAGTCCGTCGCAGACGAATGTGGTGCTGATCCGTAGCGGTGACGAGACTATCCTGATCGATGCGGGCTCGGGCCCGACCTTCCAGCAGACCGCAGGCAAGCTACAGGAGAATATGGAAGCGGCCGGGATCGATCCCGCCTCGATTACCAAGGTCGTCTTCACTCACGGTCACGCCGATCACCTCTGGGGAGCGATCGACGATTTCGATGACGATCTGCGTTTTCCCAATGCCCGCTACGTGATTTCCGCCGCGGAATGGGATTTCTGGACCGACCCGGATACGCCCGGTCGCGTCCCCGATGCGCTGAAAGGCATGGCGATGGCGTCGGCGCGCATTCTGAAACAGCTTGGAGACCGGATCGACCGCCGCAAGGACGGTGACAGCCTCGCCCCCGGCCTGAGCTATCTCGCGACGCCCGGACATACGCCGGGACATATGGCCATCCTCGTGGAAAGCGAAGGACGCAAACTCATCGTCGGCGGCGATGTCCTGACCAATACCGCCATTTCCTTCAGCCGTCCGGGCTGGCGC
>JAEVZN010000565.1 GCA_023392205.1 Pseudomonadota bacterium | reverse complement strand
CACTTCTGAGTATCTCATCCGGGGTCAAGATTGCGTCGGCAACTATACCATTCGTCTGCAAGTTACCGGACTGCCCACTGACGACGGAAATTGTATTGGTTTCCCGCGTACGTTGCTTGAATTCATTGAAATCGTCGAACTGTTCAAGCAACTTATTATCTACTCTATCGGGGGAGCTGCTCAGGACATCGCGCCCCCTCTGAGCGATCCGGAAATATCCGCGCCGGGTGGCTTCCAGCAACTTCGCTAAGGTCAGGTAGGTTTTGGCCCAATGGACACGATTACTGAATACCGTCTGCCGACCGCTCGGCAGCATCTCGCCAAGCTGCAATTCATTCAAGCCCAGATGCTCTCCCAGCTGCCTTACAACATCGCTTATCCGATGCTCCTTGCCCGTCTTGTGCGATCCGCAGAACGGGAAGCGTCAAACTTTGATAATCAGGAATCACGTATCGCCTCCATCTTCGGTAAAGCGAATTTGGGACAATAGGCGTAGCCGGACTACTGCAACGCGCGCCCCCTCTATAACCCGAACAGCACCTCCGCATTCTTGCCCGCAATCCGCTTCGCCTGATCGCCCGGCAGCGCGTTGACGCGCGCGAGGCAGCCCGCCATGTCGCCGATATTGTGCGGATAATCGGAGCCATACAGTACGCGGTCGGGTGAGCCCGCGACCGCGATGCAAAGCTCCAGCGCGCGCTGGTCATAGACCACGCTGTCATACCAGATGCGCTGCAGATAATCGGACGGCTTGTCCTTGATGACTTCCGCGCAGCCCGGAATCATCTCCCAGCAGCGGTCGAGACGCCCGGCGAGATAGGGCAGCGTCGCGCCGCCATGCGCGGCGATCAGCTTGATGTTCGGGTAGGTGTCGAGGAAGCCCGCATAGATCATGCGCGCGAAGGCGAGCGTGGTATCCGCCATGAAGCCGATCGGCGGAATGAGATTGAACTGGTCCATGTGCTGGTCCTTGACGCCCTGCGGCGCGCCGGGATGCACCAGGACCGGAAGCTTCAGTTGGTCGATCTCCTTCCACACCGGCGCAAAGGACGGATGCGTCAGATCCTCCCCGTCAATATTTGCGATCACCATCACGCCGACCGCGCCCGCTTTCACGCAGCGCTGCAATTCGGCCACCGCATCGTCGGCATATTGAAACGGCAGCGACGCCATCCAGCGGATGCGGTCGGGACGCGCGCGCTGCTGCTCGGCCATCGAGTCGTTGACAAGCTGCGCCGCCTTCAACGCCACCTCGCGTCCGCCCCAATAGGCATTCGGACAGGTCAGCGACACGATGGCGACATCGACCCCGGCCTCGTCCATCTTCGCGATGCGCAGGTCGTAATCCCACATGCCCGGAAACAGGGTCATGAACGGCGCGTCGTAGAGATGCACGGCGTCCTGCCCGGCCTTTGTTTTCTTGAGCGTGTATTTGCCGGTGCCGTTTTCGCGCAGCAATTCGAGATAGTCGCGCGTCAGCATATGGGTGTGGACGTCGATGACGGACATGGGCGGGCTTCCTCGCGTGGTTTTTTAGCCGCGCCGTTGCGGTCGCGGCTGTTGTCCGATGACTAGAGCAATTGCTGCCCGCGCGGAATGGCGCTGCACGCATGCCGGTCCGCGCGGTAGAAATGCCGGATCGAGCATCTCGCCGCACAACCGGGCGACGTTGGACCTCGGAGCAAGCCTCGGGAGCGAGGATCGGGGTTTCCACGAGGATGACGGCGGCTGCGAAGCCTGGTGGATTTAGGATTATTTTCATCTGAAACGCGCGCGGGACCGCAGGTTTCAGGGCATTTTCCGGTCCGGACAGGCCCAAATTTGCACGGCTTTTCTTGACTCCGCGGGCCTCTTTCCCCATAAACCTCCGCAACGGTGGGGCCTTGTGGGCCCCTTTTCGTGCTTACAGGCACGTCCGGACACCCCAATTTCGACTGAAAGAAGCCGGTCCGGCTCGTCCGAGCACCGGGGAACGAACACGAGGAGATAACGATGTTCGCAGTCATCAAGACCGGCGGGCTGCAATATTCGGTTGCCGAAGACCAGGTGGTGCGGATCGGCCGCATCGCCGGAGAAGCCGGCGATATCGTCCAGATCGGCGATGTCATGATGCTGGGCGGCGACAAGCCGGAGCTTGGCCTGCCGATGGTGTCGGGCGCCACGGTGGCGGTCGAGATCCTGGAGCAGAGCCGCGGCGCGAAGGTGATCGCCTTCAAGAAGCGCCGCCGCAAGAATTCGCGCCGCAAGCGCGGCCACCGGCAGGACTATACCGTGGTGCGGATCAGCGAGATCCTGATGGGCGGTGCCTCGCCGAGCAAGCCCGCCAAGGGCCGGCCGCATCCGAAGAAGGACAAGGCCGCCACGCCTGCAGCCGCGAAGGCCGAGGGTGAGACCGACACCGCCGAAGCCGCGCAGGCCTCCTGACACGCGGCGCGTCCGGTCGGACAAAAAAGTTGAGATGATTCCCCGAGGGGAATCGGGTTACACGTCTATCGAACGAAGGATTTCGAGCCATGGCTCACAAAAAAGCAGGCGGTTCGTCCCGCAACGGTCGTGACACGGCAGGCCGCCGCCTTGGCGTGAAGCTGTTCGGCGGCCAAGTCGCCATTCCCGGCAATATTATCGCGCGTCAGCGCGGCACCACCTGGCATCCCGGCCTCAATGTCGGGATGGGCAAGGATCACACCCTGTTCGCGCTCGTCGAAGGGCGCGTTGAGTTCAAGTCCAAAGCCAAAGGCCGCACATACGTCTCGGTAGTACCGATGACGCAGGCTGCGGCAGAGTAAACGGCGAATCTCGATTGAGGTCCGCCGGTTCACCTTCGAACCCGGCGGGCCAAAACAGGCTCCAGACTAAAAGGGGGAGACGGGTGAACCGGCTCCCCCTTTTCAGTTTTTCAACCAGGAGCCTGAGCCATGACCTGCCTTGACCTGCAAAGCCAATCCCTCCGGGAGAGCTGTATCCCCGTCCTCGAGACGGAACGGCTGATCCTGCGCGCGCCGGTTCTCGAGGACGCTAAGCACGTAGCCGCGCTCGCTAACGACAAACGCATTGCGGAAAACACGCGACGCATTCCGCATCCCTATTCGCGCGCCGATGCCGAGGATTTCATCGCCACGGCCAATATGCCGAAAAGCCGCGGCGGCCCGGAAGCGAATTTCCTGATCACCACCCGCAAGGGCGTGCCGGTCGGCGTCTGCGGTATCGCCAACGACGACGAGGCAATGCCGGAGATCGGCTACTGGATCGGCGTGCCGCACTGGAACAAGGGCTACGGCACCGAAGCCGTGCGCGCGGTGATCGACTTCGCCTTCACCGAACTCGACCACGACGTGCTGCAGGCCGGCGCCCGCGTCACCAATCCGGCCTCGCGTCGCATCCTCGAGAAATGCGGCTTCCAGTGGACCGGCGTCGGACTGTGCCGGATCCTGGCGCTGCACTCCTCGGCCCCCATCGACCGCTTCCGCCTGGATCGCGGTTTGTGGACCGCCTTGCGACGCTGGGGCGCCGTCAAACGCGTGTCATGACATTTCTTGCGGATACAGCCGGGGCAACCTGCCGTCCCGGCTGTATCCGCAAGAGGGTGGAATTTTGCCCCTTTTTTTGGTAAATATCCCGCATGCCTGCGAGATGTCTGCCAGACGCTCGTGACGGCGGACGTCTCGTGAACAGGGGAATGACTGTGGCTACAGGTACGGTGAAGTGGTTCAATGCGACCAAGGGTTATGGTTTCATCCAGCCGCAAGGCGGCGGCAAGGATGTCTTCGTACATATCTCGGCGGTGCAGAAAGCGGGTCTGACCGGGCTGGATGAAGGCCAGCAGATCGAATACGAGATCGTGTCCAACCGGGGACGCGAATCTGCTGAGGAACTGAAAGTGCGGTGATCCGCCTCCGGCGCAGGCGGGTCCGCCCGGCTGTTCCGGCGCTGCGAATTCCAAGCCCGGCTGGCAGCCGGGCTTTTGTTTTGGCCGCCCGGCCTTCATCTGGCGCGGAACGGGCCTTTCGGCCCTCCGGCACCGGGTCACAAAAGCCCCCATCCCGCCATCTTGAGTTGCTTCTGCGCTTGTCCTGACTATATTGCGCCGCAATACGCGCAGCGCCGATCGGCCGGCGCTCCCGTCATTTCCCGGACCACAACATGAAGCTCCGCAATCTCGCGATCATCGCGCATGTCGACCATGGCAAGACCACATTGGTCGACCGCCTGCTGCAGCAATCCGGCACCTTCCGCGACAATCAGCGTGTCACCGAACGCGCCATGGATTCCAACGATCTGGAGCGTGAGCGCGGTATAACCATTCTCGCAAAGGCCACGTCGGTGGTCTGGGACGATGTGCGCATCAACATCGTCGACACGCCGGGCCACGCCGATTTCGGCGGCGAGGTGGAGCGCATC
>JAEVZN010000543.1 GCA_023392205.1 Pseudomonadota bacterium | reverse complement strand
GCCCAGCGCGGATAGGAAGCCGCGAAGGTTGCCGGCGACATGCGCGCATCCTTGTAGGCATTGACCGCGCCGCCCGCGGCGACGGTGATGCGGTCGAGCGTGTTCATCAGCGCCAACGTCGGCTCGCCCGCGTTGGGAAAATCGAGCGTCAGCGTGTAGCCCGGTCGCGGGAAGGACATGAGGCCCGGCGAGGGGAGATCGCCGAAGCGCTTCAGCACCGTCAGGAACGAGCCATGGCCGGACGCCGTCGCCGCCGCGAGGAGTTCGGGAACGGCGTGGCGGGCGGCATCAAAGGGAATGACGCTCTGATGCTGCAGCAGGCCCTTCGGCCCGTAGAGCCGGTTCCAGTCGCCGATGCGGTCAAGCGGAAAGAAGAAGCCGCGATACCCGGTCCTGTGCGGCGCGGCATTGCGCCCCTTGCCGTGGAAATAGGCCATGTTGAAGAGGCGCAGGAAAGGCTTCGACAACAGGTTGACCGGCGGCTGGAACGGCACGCCGAGCCGCCTGCCGACCCTGTCCCCTTCTCCCGGCTCCGAGGCGTGATTGCCGGTCAGTAGCAACCCGCGTCCGCCGGCCAGTTGGTCGATCCAGGCGACGGCATACTCGTTTTCGGTGTCGGCCTGTTCAGCGCGGTCGAAATAGTCCTCGATCCTGTCGAACCGTTCGACGCGCTCGATCACGTCAGCCGCATCGACCTTCATGAGGCGGATGGTTGCCGTCAGGATGAGGCCGGTCAGGCCGAGACCACCGATCGTGGCCGCAAACAGCTCGCCATTGCTCTCCCGGCTGCAATTGCTGACCGCGCCATCGGAACGCATCAGCGTAAAGGCTGTCACCTGGCAGCCGAAGGTGCCGCGACGATGATGGTTCTTGCCGTGGATGTCGTTGGCGATCGCGCCGCCCAGCGTCACGAAGCGCGTGCCAGGCACGACGGCCGGAAACCAGCCATGCGGCACCACGCGGTCGATGATATCCGAAAGGAGGACCCCCGCCTCGGCCTTCAGCACACCGGTTGCGGGATCGAAATCCAGAATGCGGTTCATCGACCGCATGTCGATGAGCGTGCCGGTCTGGTTGTGGCAGCTGTCGCCATAGGAGCGGCCATTGCCGAAGGCGGCGAGCGAGCGGTCACCAGCCTGGCCGGTCTCCAGGCGCGCAATCGCCACCGCGGCCGAAATCGCCCGATCGGTGGGCGGAACGACGCGTCCGAAGCTCTGGTAGGTCGCCGCCATCGTCACAGCCCCGATCCGATGAGCAGCAGCGCCCCGAAGCCCGCCACCAGCTGGCTGCGCCAGTCGCGGATGATGAAGACGATCGGGTCGTCATGCATCTCGTCGCGGCGCGCGAGGATCCACACACGCATGGTGATGTAGAGAACGATGGGTGCCAGCGGCCAGATGAGCCAGGGACGCGTATATTCGTCGGACAGGCTCGCGGCGTCGATGAACAGGGCGAGCACAAGGGCGGAGGTGAAGGCGGCGGCCATGCCGGCCATGCCGATCATCTCCTGATCCTCGGCCCGGTAGCCGCGACCGGCGATGCGCTCGCCCGCCGGCAGTTCGGTGCCGCGCAGCTCCACGTAGCGCTTCACGAGTGCCAGGGAGAGGAAGATGAAGATCGAGAAGGTGAGCAGCCAGAAAGAGAATTCCGACTGCGTTGCAACGCCGCCCGCCAGGATGCGCATGGCGTAGAGACCCGCCAGCGTCAGCACGTCGATCAGGAGCATGCGCTTGAGCGACAGCGAATAGGCGGTCGTGGCGATCAGGTAGCCGACCAGCACAAGCATGAAGAGCGGCGGCAGGAGCAGGGCGACCGAAAAGCTGACCGCCATCAGCACGGCCATCGCACCGAGCCCGAACGGTATGGAAAGCGCGCCGCTCGCGAAGGGCCGGTTGCGTTTGGTCGGATGACGCCGGTCAAGCGCCAGATCCATGAAGTCATTGAGGATGTAAATCGCCGAGGCGGCCGCGCTGAAGGAAACGAAGGCCAGCAGGAAGGCGACGATCGCGTCCATGTCCAGATATTGATGCGACAGGATCATCGGCACGGCGATCAGGCTGTTCTTCAGCCACTGATGCACGCGCAACATCTTGAGCAGCGTCTTGACGGTCGGCCTGTCCGCCTCGATCAGGTCCGAGCCGTGCTCGCGCTGCCAGCGGGCGGCATGCCTGTCGGGGGCGACGACGATCGATGTTCGTGCGGCATCGAAGACGGCGAGATCGGCCTTCGAGTTGCCGACATAGTCGAAGCCGCCATCGCCATATTCGGCGATCAGGGCATCCCGCTTTCGCATCGAGGAAAGGTTGGAGCCCGGCTCGGTACACATCACGGCGTCGAACATGCCGAGATGCCCGGCCACGGCCTCGGCGAAAAGGCGCGGCGCTGCCGTGGCGAGGATCAGCTTGCGCCCGCTCGCCTTCTCCGCGGCAAGGCGATCGATGATTTCAGCGCGATAGGGCAGCGCGGCAGCATCGAAGGCGACGCGGCTGGCGATCTCGCATTTCAGCCGCGCCTTGCCGGCGGCGAGCCAGAAAGGAAGCAGGAACAGGCAATGCGGCTTCTGCCGCAGCAGCAGGAACAGGCCCTCCCACAGAAGGTCCGACGCAATCAGCGTTCCATCGAGGTCCACCGCCAGGGGGATCGATCCCGCCTCGGTTCTTGCATCCATGTGACTGCCGCCCGTTTATTGGTCATTTTGCCATGACACGGCGACATTGCGTCTCATTATTTCAAGTAACGTTAAGACGACCGGGCAAAACCCTAAGTTGTCTGGAAATAGTTAATCATTAGAATTTTAGACGATTTGCTGGTTCAGCGGGCCGACAAGGGAAGAAACAGCACCAGCGCGGGAAAGAGAATGATGATCAGGATGCGCACGATGTCGGCCGCCACGAATGGGATGATGCCGCGATAGATCGCCCCGATGCTCACATTGCCGATGACCGAGCGGATGACGAAGAGATTGAGCCCGACCGGCGGCGTCACCAGCGAGAGTTCCGTGAGCATCACCGCGAAGATGCCGAACCAGATCGGGTCGAAACCGAGGCCGGTGACGATGGGGAAGAAGATCGGGATGGTCAGGAGGATCATGGAAAGGCTCTCCATGAACATGCCCAGCACCAGATAGATCACGAAGATGAGCAGGATAACCATCATGGGCGAAAGGCCCATGGAGAGAATCAGATCCGACAGGGCCTGGGGCAGGCCGATCAGGTTGATGAAATTGGAGAAGACGAGCGCGCCGATCAGCACCAGGAACAGGCTGGCGGTGGTGGTGACGGTCTCGATCAATGCCTCGACGAAGACGCCGAAGGTCAGGCTGCGCCGCCAGAGCGCGAAAATGAGCGCGCCGGCCGCACCGACGCCACCGGCCTCGGTGGGCGTGAAGGCTCCGACATATAGACCGCCAATGATGAGGACGAAGAGAAGCAGGATCGGGCCGACGGTCCGAAAATAGCTGAGCCGCTCGCGCCAGGGGATGCGGGGGGCGGACGGCGCGGATGACGGATCGCGCCAGGCCACCACCCAGATCGCCGCGAGATAGAACAGTATCGCGACGATGCCGGGCACGATGCCGGCGATGAAGAGCTGGCCGATATCGGTGCCTGTCGCGATGCCGTAGAGCACCAGGATTACCGAGGGCGGGATGAGGATGCCCAGCGTGCCGCCGGCGGC
>JAEVZN010000473.1 GCA_023392205.1 Pseudomonadota bacterium | reverse complement strand
CCGACAGCCGCAGGAATCCGTCGGTAATACCGAGATCGGCGCGGGCCTGCTGCGTGATGCGCTGGTGGGTCGTGGTGGCAGGATGCGTGATCAAACTCTTGGCATCGCCGAGATTGTTGGAGATGCGCACCACCTGCAGGGCATCCTGGACCGCGAAGGCCGCCGCCTTGCCACCTTTGACCTCGAAGGCGACGAGGTTCGAGCCGCCCTTCATCTGGCGCTTGATCACGTCGGCTTGCGGATGGTCGGCGCGGCCGGGATAGATCAGCCGCGTGACCTTCGGATGGCCGGCGAGAAAATCCGCAACCTTGGCCGCGGACTCGGTCTGCTGGCGCACGCGCAGCGGCAGCGTCTCCAGCCCCTTCAGCATCACCCAAGCATTGAACGGTGACATGGACGGACCGGTCTGCCGGTGCAGGTTGTGGATGTTATCCTGAATGAATTTCGCCGAACCCAGCACGATGCCACCGAGGCAGCGGCCCTGACCGTCGATATGCTTGGTGGTCGAATAGACCACGCAATCGGCGCCAAGTTCGAGCGGGCTTTGCCATAGCGGCGTGGAAAACACGTTGTCGACGGTGAGCGTCGCGCCGGCGTCATGGGCAATCTTCGCAACGGCTGCAATGTCGACCACCTCCAGTGTCGGATTGGCCGGCGTTTCCATGAAAAAGGTTTTGGTGTTCGGTCGCACCGCGTTCTTCCACTGATCGAGATCGGTGCCGTCGACCAGTGTGGAGGCGACGCCGAAGCGTGGCAGCAATTCCTCGACCACATAGAGACACGAGCCGAACAGCGCGCGCGACGACACGATGTGGTCGCCGGCCTTGACCTGGCCCATCAGCGCCAGCGTCACCGCAGCCATGCCGGTCGCGGTCGCACGCCCGTCCTCTGCGCCTTCGAAATCCGCCATGCGGGTCTCGAACATACGCACGGTCGGATTGGCGAAGCGGGAATACTGAAAGCCGGGGCTTTCGCCCTTGAACCGCGCCTCGGCCTGCGCCGCGTTCTCGTAGACATAGCCCTGCGTGAGAAACAACGCCTCCGAGGTCTCTGCGAATTGCGAGCGCAGAATGCCGTGATGCACGAGACGGGTTTCGGGGCGGAATTTGCGGGGCGGCTGTGGGGGTACCGACGACATGGCAGGCTCCAGACACAAAAAATCCCGACCGGGATATCCGGGCCGGGCACATGTGTCCCCGGCCTTTTAGCGACTTATTTAACGTGGCTGCAAGCCGGCCGGCTCAAATGACCACGGATCGGATTTGCTCTTACGATGCGGGGCGCGGGGGCGTCAAGCGACCTGGGCTTTCTCTCCCCCCTCATCCTGAGGAGGCGGCGAAGCCGCCGTCTCGAAGGACGAGGGTGGCCCATCCTTCGAGACGCATCGCCATCGCGCGTCGAAGACGCGAGGTAACGCGCTTACGGCGATGCTCCTCAGGATGAGGCCGAAAGAGGATGTCGCGCCACTCCCCGAATGGTGACTACGCCGCCTTCGCTTGCTTCGCCGCCTGGATCGCCGCCCACACCCGGGCAGGCGAGGCAGGCATGTCGATATGCCGGATGCCATAGACCGACAACGCATCGACCACCGCATTCATCACCGAGACCAGCGCACCGGCGCAACCGGCCTCGCCACAACCCTTGGTGCCGAGCGGGTTGGTCGTCGCGGGCGCCGGATGGCTGACAAAGCCGATCGACGGCGAATGCAGCGCGCGCGGCATTGCGTAATCCTGAAACGAGCCGGTGAGCAATTGACCGTCCTCGTCATAAACCGCGTTTTCCATCAACGCCTGGCCGATGCCCTGGATCACACCGCCATGCACCTGGCCTTGGACCAGCAGCGGATTGACGATGGTGCCGAAATCGTTGACCGACGCATAGCGCACGACTTCGGTCTCGCCGGTCTCCGGATCGATCTCGACTTCGGCGATGTGGCATCCGTTCGGAAACGAAGACGGGACGCCGTCGGAGGTATGGCTGACATCGAGGCTGTGCGGCACGCCCTCGGGCAATGTGATGCCGCTGCGCAGCTTGTCCGCCAGTTCGAGAAGGCCAATGGATCGGTCGGTGCCGGCAATGGTGAAGCGCCCATTGGCGAATTCGATATCGGCGACGGCTGCTTCCAGCACATGCGAGGCGATGGCCTTGCCATTCTCGATCACTTTGGCGGATGCCTCGACAATCGCCGCACCGCTGGCCGTGATCGAGCGCGAGCCGCCGGTGCCGCCGCCGGCGATCAGCTGATCGCTGTCACCCTGCACCAGACGGATGCGTTCGAAGGGAATCCCGAGTTGCCGCGAAAGCACCTGCGCGAACGGCGTGGCATGGCCCTGTCCGTAATCCAGCGTGCCGGTGATGATGGTGACATCGCCATTGGCCTCGAAGCGGATGCCGCCCATTTCCTTGCCGGGCGGGGCGGTGACTTCCAGAAACGAACCGATCCCGAGTCCGCGCAACTTGCCGTTCTTTTCGCTTTCGCGCTTGCGGGCGGCGAAGCCCGCAATATCGGCGCTGTCGAGCGCCTGCGCGAAGATCGCAGGAAAATCGCCGCTGTCGTATGTCATGCCCGAGGCGGCATCATAGGGGATCTGGTCCGGCACGATGTGATTGCGGCGGCGCAGTTCCAGCCGGTCGATGCCCAACTCGGCCGCGGCGCGATCGATGAGCCGCTCCATGTAGTAATTGCCTTCCGGACGGCCGGCGCCGCGATAGGCGGAGACATGCGAGGTGTTCGTAAAGACGCATTTGGCCGACACCTCGACCAGCGGCGTGCGATAGACGCTGACGATATTCTTCACCGTATTCAACGTGCCGGGCAAAGGCGCGACCGGCGACAGGAATGCGCCCATATTGGCGAAGGACTTCACCCGCAGCGCGAGAAAATGTCCATCCTTGTCGAGCGCCAGTTCGGCGTCCACCTCGTGATCGCGCCCATGCGCGTCCGACACGAAACTTCCCGAGCGGTCGTCAGTCCATTTCACCGGCCGGCCGAGCGCTCTGGCTGCATGCAGGATGCAGATATATTCGGGATAGACCGATCCCTTCATGCCGAACGAGCCGCCGACATTTCGGGTCAGCATGTGCATCCGGTCCGGTTTGACGCCGAGAATATCGGCGAGCGTGTTCTGCATGCCGAACACACCCTGGCTCTGCGCATGCAGGGTGAAGCGTTCTCCGTCCGGATCGAATTCTGCAGTCGCCGAGCGCGGCTCCATGGCCGCCACGACCAGGCGCGTATTGCGGAGCGACAGCCGCGTGACATGTGCCGCAGACTCGAACGCCGCCGACACCTTCCCGGAATCGCCATAATGATAGTCGAGCGCGACATTGCCCGGCACGTCGTCATAAAGCTGGGGGGCGCCGGGCTGGGCGGCGACGCTTGCC
>JAEVZN010000458.1 GCA_023392205.1 Pseudomonadota bacterium | reverse complement strand
CTGAACTATCGCTTCGGCTATGGCAAAGGCCCGATCAGCGCGGCTTACTGATCACATCAGAACCCGTTTTCTGAGACGCGAAAGCCCCGGCGCAAGCCGGGGCTTTTTCGTTTCCGGGACGCTTTATCGCGCAGTTTATTCCGCCTGTGTTTCAGTCTCGCGAAACGCGACATCTGCGATCGCGTTCAGCCGCGCGCCGTCGTCCGGAAAACCGGCGGCAATCCACGCCTCCTCCGCCGCACGCAAAGCCGCACCCAGAGCCGGCCCCTTGGCAAGTCCGCGCGCCATGAGATCCGCGGCGGATAGTGGAAAATGCGGGATCGCCCAGCGATCCGGCAAATCCGAAAGCGCTCTCCAATGCGCGTCGCCCGTCGCACTGGGCCAGCGGCACCAGGCCATGCCGACAAGATCCCGATACGCGTCCGCACCCAGACGATAAAGCAACGCACGCGCCGCGCCCTCCGGCATGTCAGGCCGCAACCGCCACCACCCGTCTGCCATTGCCAGCAGGCGCTTGTGTTCGACGCCCGACAGCCGCAGACGCCGGAAGAGGCGCTCGGCATCCTCTGTCACGGCAATTGCAAGCGCACCGAGCCGCCGCACCGAATTCGGTGCCGATCCGGTCATGGCCTCGATCCGCACCATATGCGCGAGCGGACGGGTATAGGGCACGCCGCCGAGAATGCGGACCAGAAGCCCGCTTTCGGACATCGCTTCGACCGCATCGACGGCGCGCGGTGCCAGCATCAGTTTGAGCAGTTCCGTGCGCACCCGTTCGCGCGAGAGCTGGTCCATACCCGCACGCCCGGCGATACAGGCGGACAAGGCCTCCGGATCGGGCGGACCTTCGGCATAGGTCGCAAAGAAGCGGAAGAAGCGCAGGATGCGCAGATAATCCTCGGCAATGCGCAAGGCCGGTGTGCCGATGAACCGCACGCGCCGCGACGAAAGGTCGGCAAGTCCGCCGGTGTAATCGAACACGGTTCCGTCGCGCGCGGCGGACAGGGCGTTGATGGTGAGATCGCGGCGTTGCGCGTCGTGTTCCCAGTTGCGGCCGAAGACCACGCGCGCCTTGCGGCCGAATGTCTCGACATCCTCGCGCAAGGTGGTCACTTCAAACGGCTGCTCGTCGACGATCAGCGTGACCGTGCCGTGGTCGATGCCGGTCGGCACGCTGCGAATGCCGGCCTTGGCCGCGCGCCGCACCACCTCCTGCGGCAACGCCGTCGTCGCGACATCGACTTCGCGCACCGGACGCCCGAGCAGCGCATCGCGCACCGCGCCGCCGACAGCTCGCGCCTCCTCCCCGTCGCAATCGAGAATATCGAGAACGCGCGACAGGGGACCGCTGCGGAGCCACGCGGCGTCCGCAAGGTCGGGTGTCATTTGAACTGGCCGGGGATGAGCTTCCCGTCCTTCACATGCGGCGCGATATAGGTCGAGCCGGCCGGCTGGCCCGTGCGCTGCGCCAGCCAGTAAAAGCTCGCCAGCAGCAGCACGACGCCGATCGCGGTCAGCGACACCAGCACCTTCATGTTCCAGCGTTCGGGCGCAAGGACGCCGGCCCGGGTCGCGGCGAGAAAGGCCGCATAGACCAGAAAGGGAGTCAGAAAGAGCAGAACATTGATCAGAGCCTGCCGCATCATCGGCCGTAAATCCTTTCCTGCAGGTTCCGAAAGATGCCTGCGGTGACGCCCCAGATATAGCGCTCGCCGAAGGGGATAGCATAATAGGTCCGCATCATGCCCTGCCATTCGCGGCTATGCGTCTGATGATTGGCGACCTCCATCAGAAACGACAACGGCACCTCGAATGCATCGTCGACCTCGCCCGGATTGAGCGTCATGCTGAAATCCGGCGCGACACGCGCCACCACCGGCACGATCCGGTAGCCGAGCGTTGTCATATAGACATCGAGATAGCCGATCGGATCGACATAGCTGCGATCGAGACCGATTTCTTCCTGCGCCTCACGCAAAGCCGCCGCGAGCGGCGTCGCGTCGGTGGCGTCGATCTTGCCGCCCGGAAATGCGATCTGCCCCGCATGCTGCGGCAAATGCGCCGTGCGCAAGGTGAGCAGCACCATCGGCTCGCTGCGCGCCACGACGGGGATGAGCACGGCTGCGGGCTTGATCGGTCGCACCGCCGCCATCGCCTTCACCACCGGGTCGGCATCGTGATCGCCGCGCGACGGCAGATTGTCCGGGTCGGCAAGGCCTGCGGGTTCGTGCAGCGTGAGCCGCGCGCGCGCCCGCTCGAAAAAGTCCGGCGCCTGCGATGCGGCTGCGATGGTTTGCGGCTGTTCGGCAGTCATGACCGGTCTTCTAGAGCATCCACCGGTAGAGCATCCACTGGTGACATCGGAAAGAAGGCCCCGGCCGATGCGACGCCGAGCATGAGCCGGCCGTCAATTTCCCGCTCCTCGGCAATTTCCACCAGATCGAACAGCAGCGCCCGCGTGACCTTGGCCCACAGATCGCGCCGCACATGCAGATAGGGCTTCAGGCCCCCCGAGCCGTCTTCCGGCGCGAAGCGCAAGGCGTGCTCCGTTTCGCAGACGACCCAATCGTCGACATTGGTGCGGAAATGCAGGCGGGGACCGTCGGCGGACGGCTCGCGCCGCATCTCGACCGCCAGAAACGGCGCGTCCTCGACCTTGATGCCGATCTTCTCCACCGGCGTGACCAGGAAATGCTTTTCGCCCTCGCGCTTGAGAACCGAGGCAAACAGCTTCACCAGCGGCATCCGGCCGATCGGGCTGCCGAGATAGAACCAGGTGCCGTCGGTGGCGATGCGGATGTCCAGATCGCCGCAATAGGGCGGGTCCCAGAGATGCACGGGTGGCAGTGCGCGCGCCGGGGCGCCGGGGCTGCCCTCGTCTTGGGTCCGCACGCTTGCGGCAATTGCATCCAGTGCCGCGGTATCGCTCTGCCTTTGCTTCGCCATCGTTTACCCTGAGCCTAAATCCTGAGATGCCTCGGTTCCACGCGCAAATGTGATCGGCCCTGCCCTGCCTGCCGCTCAGCAAAACGGGGTTAAGCTGACACAATCCCGGCTGAAAGGCCGGATTCGCGGCGCGAGCTGCGAAACGGCTTTGCCACAGGCCATGGCGCGGTTGTTGCATCGTTTTCCGTGGATATATGCCCCGACACGGCGGGACGACAGAAGGAGCACGGGATATGCCGGCAGCCGGCGAAACTATCGATACGCTCGAAGACATGATCGTCCGGACGGCGGAAACCACGGCCGCACATGCGAAAGCCGCACGCGATGCCGTCGGAACCGTCATTTTCGGTCAGGAGCGTGTGGTTGAGCAGGCGCTGATCACGATCCTCTCCGGCGGCCATGCGCTACTGGTC
>JAEVZN010000367.1 GCA_023392205.1 Pseudomonadota bacterium | reverse complement strand
CGGCGATCACTCCTCAAGCGTGTATATACTTGTATATGCCACAATTACGCCAGAAGCAATGAAACTGTTAACGCGAGGCGGCCCGCAGCGAATGCCCGGCGAAAAATTTTGCCCCACATCGAAAGATTGAACCGCGCACGCCAGCGGCCAGCGGCGCGCTTGACCATGCGGGCGACCTCTTGGGCTCGGGTTGTCTTAGAGCCCGTGCCGAAAGGGTTGAGTAGCTGGCGCGGTCGTGATTCCGAATTGGGTGTCGAAGCCTATACGGCCGGCTGGACTGAAACGCCAGGAACGCGTCAGGAAGCGTCTGCACCGCGAGACGCTAGCCGGGCAGCAAGATTTTCAGCGTGGCGCTTCCTGACTGCTTCCCAGCTGCCGGCGAGCGCATCGTGATGCCTAGGGCGGCTGGAACGAACGCCTTATGGGATGGTTGGGGAATGAATGTTCAATCGCATCCGTAAGGAGTTGCAATGCACATTCACCTGAAGCCGCTTTCCGAACAGACAATCGTGATCACCGGTGCCAGTTCGGGCATCGGACTGACGACTGCGCAAGAGGCCGCAGAACGAGGTGCCAATGTGATCCTTGTGGCGCGAAGCGAAGACACGCTGCGCGATGAGGTAAAGAAGCTGAAAGACAGAGGTCTCAATAGAGCGGGGCAACGATCCCACGTCGGCCCTCGGTGCGAAGATAGGCCTGGTGGATGACGTAACCCATCTGGGGTTCTATTTTCATAAGGAGAGCTGCCATGCGTCCGGACATCCGGGTTCGTCCTGGCATGCGCAACCGTTTCAGGAACGACTCGATGCCGATCGAGCACAACGGCGAATTGTGCGCATCCTCGAGCGTGACGTCGAAGCGCCGGCGGCCCGTCAGAAGATCGGAGGCGACTTTCTCGACGATATACCACTCGGCACGCACGGCCCGGCGCGCTTCCCAGGCCGCTTCCGCCTCCTCGAGCGCGGCGTGGGCGCCTTCTGCCAGCGAGTGGTAGCCGTGGCGTTTCTCGCGGTGCCGGACGAGCCACATCAGCCGGCCTTGGGTGTCGATGCCGCGATAGGCCGTCGTCATGCCGCCGTCGACGCTGACAGCGTGTCCCTCGTCCCACCACATCACCACCCAGTTCTCGCTGCTCTTGCGTATCGCGCTGCTTTCCACCTTGGCCAGACAATCCGCGAGCGAAGCCGGTATCCGTTGCATCGCCAGCACTTCCTTCAGTTTCCGGGGATGGGGCGACAACATTCCGATCATTTATCCTGCTCCTGAACGCCGGTTCGCGAACCCGTTCACCGCGGCTTCGACCGTTGGCGGGAAAGAACCGCCCGACGCGCCACGGCTTGCTGCCGAACAGCATCATCCTATCCGGCGGAGCGGCAACGCCCGAATATCCGGGTATTGCCCTGTCCGGGTCACATCGGCTTCAGGGAGCGATCTGTTCGAGAAGGATCGCGCGCATGCAAGCCTGGGTGCGTGTCGTGCATCCGAACTTGCGCTTGGCGGCGGCGATATAGGAATCGACGGTGTAGTCGGTGAGCGAAAGCCGGTCGGCGATTTCCTTGGTGGTCTTGCCGACCGAGGCCCAGAGCAGGCATTCGCGTTCGCGCGGCGACAGGGAGCCGTTCAGGTCGCCCGGGCCGTGCTTTCGGAGATGTATGCCTTCCACGAAATACTCGGCGGCCAGTTGAAGCTGGCTGACATGCTTTTCGCTGGTATGGACGAATTCGGCGTTGTCGAAGGAGGTTGCCGCGACGAATATGCTGACAGTGCCGTTTACCCTGCCGAAGAAGGAAAAACGCCAGAGTGCCCCACATGCCGAAATCGATCACGTGTTGGAGGAACTTCCACTCCTCGGGCGTGCTGATCGAAATCGGCGGCGGGGTATCGGCTCGGAACGTCGCCGGTGTTTCATCCGAGAAGAGATACTTCGCCATCGGGTCGTGCCGCATTAAATGGCTGTTGCGGTAGTAGTAGTCGTGCCACGCAGGCGAAACCAGCGAACCGAAAATCTGGTCCCTGGCCGGTATGGCGGGATTTCTGCGCGAAAGACCCAGGCTGAGCGACATGGTCTCGAACCCGAGCGCGTCGCTTCTGTATTCCAACCATGCCTCCAACTGGCGTTCATCCGGCGTGCTGAGAGCGACTTCGGCCCAGTCCAAGGGGTTGAGAAGTCTTGTCTTTTCATTGGAGAACATCGCAGAACTCCCCAACACATCACCCCAAAATCAGTACCGACAAACTATTCACAATTTAAACGATGTTTCGCTTGAGTGCCAACAGGCGTAATAAATACAAACTTGGCGGATCGCGTGCACGCGCGCCATCCCCTAGAATACTACACGCGCGCCACTTATCGGCACTGGTTCGAGTTGGGTCAGCCCGCCGATGAAGACCCGAACCTTTCGGGGTCTCTCACAGAGATCAGGCAGGATCCGGTTCGCGTCTTCGAAACAGCCCGTTACGACCGTATCGCCGAAGTGCTTGCGCAGGAGCCTGCGGAGGAGAGGTCGCTTGGCATTTTCGGCAGCCCGACATTTGTCGTCGGTGAAGAAGTGTTCGAATTACCGCATACCCGGACCAGAAGGCCATCATGTCGGGATATTAATTATAATGCCACTTATACTTAGACATCCTCTCTTACATGACGGATATTTTCTGCCGTAGGGGAGAGGGGTGCAATGCACTACCGCGTTTTCGAGACGTGGCGGTTGCTCGCTGCAATAGCTATCATGATCTACCACTTTCTGCGGTTCGGTCCGCCGGAAGCGGGCGAGCTTGGCGTGTTCCTCTATCGCTTCCTTCCTCTCATGGAAATGTTCTTCATGATCTCGGGCTACCTGATCATGGAGCGCTACGGGGAATCGCTGCTTAAAGGCGACCAAGGTTTTGGAAAATATCTTCTGCGCCGCTTCGCGCGCATCTTCCCGCTCTATTTCCTTACCCTAGCCTTCTTCGTCTTCGTCGCCATTGCTGTTGATCTTGGCTATGTGAGCACCGGCACGCCTGAGCGCTACGAGTGGTCGACGCTGATACCCAACCTGCTCCTCATTCAAGCCTGGGGGCTCACCGACCACCTGACTTTCAACTACGTTTCCTGGTCGCTGTCCTCGGAATGGTTCTGCTATCTCCTGCTGCCAGCAGTCGTCATCGTCTACCGCGCGGCGGGGCCGGGCGGGCTGGTCGCGCTCGCGTTCGTCACGATCCTGGCGCTTGAAGTCGGGGTGACTATCGGATTGATCCCGTTCAACAGTTGGCTGGAGGCGAACACCTGGGGAGCTTATCGTGCCTTTGCAGATTTTGTGCTCGGTGCCTTGGTAGCGGTAGTGGCTGCTCGCAGTCGTTCGCGCCTGTCGAGTCAGGCACCTGGCTGGATCTTGTTCGTCATCGCCCTGCTTGCCATGGGCTTCCGGATGGAAAGCTATATCATCGTCCTGCTGCTTGCGCTGGCGATGTATTTCGCGGCCATTTCGGAGCGCAATCGTCCTGAGGGCACTGCGTATCTGGCGCATCTCCATCCCCTCGGAAGGGTGTCGCTCGGAATCTATCTGATCCATCCGGTGGTGGAGAGCATCCTGCTATCGATTGTGTGGCGCTGGTGGATCGACCCGCTTGCGGGATCCCAGCTCTTCTACGCCTTCCTTCTCGTGCCAGCCTTCACTGTCGTAGTGCTATCCATTTTCTCGGAGCGCTATTTCGAAACACCCGTTGGTAAGGCGATGGTCCGCATGGGCGACCGCGAACTGCACCGACGACAATTGGCTCGACTGCAGGCAGAATAGATAGCGGCCCTGATGCAGGCCGCTTTTCTCCCGATATCCGGCTTGCTGAATATATTGCGCCGTCGACGCCATGATCACTGCCGTCGTCCAGCAGATGCTCAAAGGCGCAGAGCAGATCGGCTCAGGCTCCGGCTGTGGCACACGCGACCTGGACTTCCTCACCGAGGATAAACTCACCTACGAACAGCTCGAGGGTAAGCGCCAAGCTGACCCCGTGTTTCCCGGGTTGATGAAGGCAGCGACACTCTCGTGATGATTCTCGGGGGGAGGTTTGTTTGCAGTCTGCACCCAAGTCCAGACACGGAACGTTTGCAGTCATCGAGGCGGTGCCGGACCGTCTTGATGCCAGCCCTGCTGTCCCTCGCCGTCGCTGGTCGGACGAAGCCAAGGCTCGGATACTGGAAGAGGCGATGACGCCGGGCGCGAATGTCTCGGCGGTTGCCCGTGCGCATGACGTGAGCCCGCAGCAGGTGTTTGCATGGCGGCGCAAGGCGATCCGTTCAGGCGCCATTGCTATGTTGCCGGAACGGCCGCTGGCGGAGGCGCAAAGCTTTGCGACGGTGGAGGTGGCGCATGGCGAAGATGATCGCGTGGGCCGCCTGGAGATCGTCATCGGCGATGCGACCATCCGCGTGGGTGCCAATGTGTCGTCAAGCCTTCTGGTCGAGGCGATCCGTGCGTTGCGATCGGCATGATCCCAGCGGGAGCCAAGGTCTATGTGGCGACGCGCCCGGTCGACTTCAGGAAAGGCCCGGACGGCCTGGCGGCACTGGTGCGCGACACGGGCGCCGATCCGCATCAGGGCATCGAGCTTTGATTTTCCTCGACACAAATGTTGTGTCCGAGACCCTCAAGAAGGCTCCCAGCGAGGCGGTCCTTGCGTGGCTGGTTCGATATGATGCCGAGCTCGCGCTGCCGACTGTGACGATCGCTGAGATCGCATTTGGCATCCAGAAGATAAGGCCGGATCAGCGCGCCGGTGGTCTGGAGCAGGGCTTTCGGACTGGCGGCGACGATTTGCTGATCGGATTTTCGGCCTGACCAAGGAAGCGGCACTCGCCTATGGAGAAATCATGGGCGCTGCCGCTCGCCAAGGACGTGGGATGTCCGCCCCTGACGGCATGATCGCAGCGATCGCGCGGGTCAACGGTGGTAGATGGCCACTCGCAATCGGACTGACTTCTAGACAACGGGCCTCGAACTCACATCTCCGTGGGATTTTTGAGGCGGCAGAGGGGCTTAAAAGTCTCCTCGTCTTTGGGAGCTTGACTCGGAACTGGTCGCGCCCGCTTCTGGCCGGTCAGCATCTTGCGGCAATTCCGGGAAATCCATATTTTACGGAATAAAGGAGATCGCTATGACCTCGACTGTCACCGCCGCTGAAATATCCAAGAACTTTGGCGCCTATCAGGAT
>JAEVZN010000599.1 GCA_023392205.1 Pseudomonadota bacterium | reverse complement strand
CGTTGAAGGATTCCGGCGTGCGCCCTATGTCGGCGACAGCGCCTTCGCCACCAAGGCCGGCATCCATGCCTCCGCGATCCTGAAGGATCCCGCGACCTACGAGCATGTCGCCCCCGATGCCGTCGGCAACAGGCGCCGCGTGCTGGTCTCCGATCAGGGCGGGCGCTCCAACATCATGTCCGAGCTTGAGCGGATCGGCATGACGGTGGCCCGCGACGATCCGCGCGTCGGCCGGCTGCTTGAAGAGGTCAAGGAGCGCGAGGCGCTGGGCTATGCCTATGAGGGCGCCGATGCGTCGTTCGAGCTTCTGGCTCGGCGGGTTCTCGGCAAGGTGCCGGATTATTTCGATGTCGAGCAATTCGACGTCAATGTCGAGCAGCGCTACAACGCGCTCGGCAAGCGCGTCACGGTGGCCATGGCGGTGGTCAAGGTACGGGTCGACGGCCAGACGCTGATCTCGGCCGCCGAAGGCAACGGCCCGGTCAATGCGCTGGACGTCGCCTTGCGCAAGGATCTCGGCAAATACCAGAAATACATCGGCGGCCTGAAGCTGATCGATTACCGCGTGCGGATTCTCAATGCTGGGACCGAGGCCGTGACCCGCGTGCTGATCGAAAGCGAGGACGAGGCGGGCGAGCGCTGGATCACCGTCGGCGTGTCGCCGAATATCATCGACGCGTCGTTCCAGGCGCTGATGGATTCGATCGTCTACAAGCTGGTGCGTTCGGGCGCCGTGGCGTGAGGATCGGTCGAGGCGCGGACGGGTTCGGCTCGCGCGGCGAACCGCTATAACCTCTCCGCAGTGCCGCTCTCCATCAGCTTTTCGGCTTCCGCCAGCGGCATCGCCGCGGCGTTGAGCTTCGGCAGGATTTCGTCGACCGTATCGGCCACCAGCATGCAGACCGCCATATCGGCCCGGATGAAGGCCAGCTTCTGCATGTGATCGAGCAGCGCGCAAAGCGGGTCCCAGAAGCCGCCGATATTGGCCGCAAGGATCGGCTTTTTGTGCCGGCCGAGTTGCGCCCAGGTGAGTTGTTCGACCAGTTCCTCCAGCGTCCCGATACCGCCCGGCAACGCCACGAAGGCGTCCGAGCGTTCGAACATGATCCGTTTGCGCTCATGCATGTCGCGGGTGACGATCAGCTCCTGTGCATCGACAAATGGCCGCTCGCGGTCGGTGAGGAATTCCGGGATGATCCCGGTCACGCGGCCGCCCTTGGCCAGTGTCGATGCCGCGACGGCGCCCATCAGCCCGACCGAGCCGCCGCCATATACGAGGCCAATGTCATTGTCGGCAAGAATGCCGCCGAAGGCATGCGCCGCCGTGACGAAAAGCGGGTCTGTCCCCGGACCGGAACCGCAATAGACGCAGATATTTCGAATCGAGCTCATACTTGGACTGTCGCATTGGGAGGGAAAGGCCGTAAAGGCGGGCGGGAATTGATGTAGGCCGCCAATCGGCCTATTCCAAGACGGCCAGGACCGGTAACAATTCGCCGCACGCCACCTATATCAGCTGCAATTCCCCAAAATAGCCCTCTCAGGACCAGGCCGCCTCAGCCCCGATGACTCCTCCGCCCGCCCAGACCAGCGATCTGCGAAAGCCGCAGGTCTCCGCTCAGAAGGGCGCCTTGCTGCGGACCCTCATCGGGCTTTGGCCCTATATCTGGCCGTCGGATCGCGCAGACCTCAAGATGCGGGTCTGGATGGCGATGGTGCTCTTGCTGATCGCCAAACTTGCCACGATCGTCGTGCCCTTCACATTCAAAT
Organism: Pseudomonadota bacterium; assembly: GCA_023392205.1. Lineage (GTDB taxonomy): Bacteria > Pseudomonadota > Alphaproteobacteria > Rhizobiales > Xanthobacteraceae > Pseudorhodoplanes. The sequence continues at coordinate 3,198 of JAEVZN010000599.1, read as the reverse complement.
GGGCCACCGACGCGCTGGCCGGGCAGCCGAGCGCGCCGGTTTTCACTTCGTCGACCCTGACCTGGGTCGTGGCCGCGCCGGTCCTGATGACCATTGCCTATGCCGGCATGCGCATCCTGATGGCGGTGCTGACGCAATTGCGCGACGGCGTGTTCGCCAAGGTCGCCATGCATGCCGTGCGGCGGCTGGCGATCCTCACCTTCCAGCACATGCATCAGCTCTCGCTCCGCTTCCATCTGGAGCGCAAGACCGGCGGGCTGACACGGGTCCTGGAGCGCGGCCGCAACGGCATCGAGACCATCGTCCGGATGGTGATCCTGCAACTGATCCCGACCATCATCGAGGTCGGTCTGGTGGTAGGCGTGCTGTTCTGGCAGTTCGACTGGCGCTACGTCGCGGTGATCCTCGTCACCATCGTGGCGTATATGCTCTACACTTATTACGCGACCGAATGGCGTATCGCGATCCGGCGGCGGATGAACGACAGCGACAACGAGGCCAATACCAAGGCCATCGATTCGCTTCTGAATTACGAGACGGTGAAATATTTCGTTGCGGAAGATCGCGAAAGCGCCCGCTACGACCGCTCGATGGCGCGCTACGAGGAATCCAGCGTCAAGACCTATACGTCGCTGGCCGTGCTCAATGCGGGGCAGGCGGCCATCTTCGCGGTCGGTCTCGGTGCGGTGATGGTCCTGTGCGCGCGCGGCATCCAGGCCGGGACCAACAGCGTCGGCGATTTCGTGATGATCAATGCCATGATGATCCAGCTCTATCAGCCGTTGAATTTCATGGGCATGGTCTATCGCGAGATCAAACAGGCAGTGACGGATATCGAGACCATGTTCTCGATTCTCGCGCGCGAGCCGGAGATCAAGGACAAGCCCGGAGCCCGGGCGCTGCAGATCAGCAATGGCAGTGTCCGCTTCGACAATGTCAGCTTCGCCTATGACCGCGAGCGGCCGATCCTGCGTGGCATCTCGTTCGAAGTGCCGGCCGGCCGGTCGGTTGCGATAGTCGGTCCGTCGGGAGCCGGAAAATCGACCATCTCACGGCTGCTGTTCCGGTTCTACGACGTGACCGGCGGCCGCATCCTGATCGACGGGCAGGACATCCGCGATATCACGCAGGTGTCGCTGCGGTCGGCCATCGGCATGGTCCCGCAGGATACGGTGCTGTTCAACGATACCCTGCGCTACAACATCCGCTACGGCCGCTGGGAGGCGAGCGACGAGGAAGTGCAGGAGGCCGCGAGCCTGGCCCAGATCGACGAATTCATCCGGCTGAGCCCGAAGGGCTATGACACGGAAGTCGGCGAGCGCGGCCTCAAACTATCAGGCGGCGAGAAGCAGCGCGTGGCCATCGCCCGCACCATCCTCAAGGCGCCGCCGATTCTTGTGCTCGATGAGGCGACCTCGGCGCTCGACAGTCATACCGAGAAAGAAATCCAGGATGCCCTTGACCGCGTCTCGGAAAATCGTACCACACTGGTCATCGCGCATCGCCTGTCCACCATCGTGAATGCCGACGAGATCATCGTGCTGGAAGCCGGCGAGATCGTTGAGCGCGGCACGCATCAGCAATTGCTGGCGCATGACGGGCTTTATGCGAGCATGTGGAATCGGCAGCGCGAGGCGGAGGCGGCGCGCGAGAAGCTGGCGCTGGCGGACGGCGAGGATGTCGCGCCCAATCGCAAGCCGCCGGCCATTCAGGATGACATTGCGGAGGCCGAGGCGGAAATGTCCGGCCGCGCACGCGCCGATATGCTGGAGTAGGGAATGTCCGTTATCAAGTCGATCAACGCGCAGCTGGTGCCTATCCATCCCCAGGGCGTCCCTTTTATTGGCGCCTTCGCGCTGGTGAGCCTGATCCTGTTCTGGCTGTGGTCGCCGCTCGGCTGGATCGGGACGATGCTGACCTTGTGGTGCGCCTATTTCTTCCGCGATCCGCCGCGTGTCACGCCGGTTCGGGAGGGGATTGTCGTATCGCCGGCCGACGGGCGCGTCAGTCTCATCGCCAACACTGTGCCGCCGCGCGAACTCGAACTCGGCGACAGGCCGCTGCTGCGCATCTCGGTTTTCATGAGCGTATTCGATTGCCATGTGAACCGCGCTCCGGCTGCGGGGCGGGTCGAACGCATCGTTTATCGGGCCGGGACATTTCTGAATGCCGATCTCGACAAGGCGAGCGACGACAACGAGCGCAACGGCGTTGTCATTGTCACGCAGAGCGGCCGCATCGGCGTGGTGCAGATTGCCGGTCTCGTGGCGCGGCGCATCCTTTGCTTTGTGCGGGAAGGGGAATCGATCGGTGCGGGCGAGCGGTTCGGGATGATCCGCTTCGGATCGCGGCTGGACGTCTATTTGCCTGAAGGCGCGCGCGCACTGGTCGCCGAAGGCCAGTCCGCCATCGCCGGCGAAACCGTGCTGGCCGACCTGACATCGGCAGAGCCGCCGCGCAGCTTCAGGGTGAGTTGATTCTTTGCAGGCCGGGACCGCCGTTGGCGGGACGGCCTGTCCCTTGCTAGGATAGTCAGATGGATTTCTCTCCTCTCGATGGCCAGGAGCGTCCCCGGCGAAAGCGCTTTCGCGCCATTCCGGTGCGTCTGCTCCTGCCGAACATGATCACGCTCCTGTCGCTCTGCGCGGGCCTCACTGCCATCCGGCTGGCGATCGAGGGGCGGATCGAATGGGCGCTGGGCGCCATTGTAGTGGCCGCGGCGCTTGACGGTATCGACGGGCGCGTGGCGCGGATGCTCAAAGGGCAGTCCAAATTCGGCGCCGAACTCGACTCGCTGGCCGATTTCGTGAATTTCGGCGTGGTGCCGGGCCTCATCCTGTATTTCTGGGGCCTGAACGAGCTGGGCGCTATCGGCTGGATCGCCGCGCTGGTGTTCGCAATCTGCATGAGCCTGCGGCTGGCGCGGTTCAATGTCATGGCCGACGATCCCAACCGGCCGGCCTGGGCCGGAAACTTCTTTACCGGCGTGCCGGCGCCCGCCGGTGCGATCATCGTGCTGCTGCCGATCTACATCGCCTTGCTGGGCATGCCGCGTCTGACCGCTCTGGCCTGCGTGTATACGCTCGCGATCGCCTTCCTGCTGGTCTCGACGCTGCCGGTCTATTCCGGGAAGAAGCTCGGCACCCGCGTGCCGCCGGACAAGGTGCTGCCTGTCTTCATCGTCGTCGTTCTCTTCGT
>JAEVZN010000307.1 GCA_023392205.1 Pseudomonadota bacterium | reverse complement strand
TGAACTTGTCGATATCGTAGGACAAAGAGCCGTCAGGCAGCGTCTTCTTTTCATGCGTGATCAGCCGGTCGTAACAATTCCACGATGCTTCGTAGCCAGGCCGGTTGGTGCCGACGCCATGGATATCCAGATTGTTCGGACCGTTTTCGGTGATGAGAAGCAGTGTCTCTTTCCGCGCCTGCGCTTCCGCGGATGTGGAGATAATGGCCGGCGCAGTGACGGCGGTGGTTGCGGCAATGGCGGTGGTGGATTTCAGAAATTCGCGACGGTTCATGAATGCCTCCGGTCCCTCTGTGTGCGGCGCTCGGAACCTGGTTTCGCAAATCGCGTGCCAGCTTCGCCGGGGAGGATCCGGATTCGTTCAAGCCTCTGTATGAGCGGGAAAAACCGGTGTATCCGGCGGATGATCCTTTTTGCCTTTAGCGGGCTGGCCAGCGGCTATTGCATACAATAGACCCCTGTTTGAACATTATTTGTGCAGACTCGGCCACCCGCGCATCCATCGTGGGCCGCCATGGAGGACCGGATGGCAGATGACATCGACGCCCTGTCCCCCGATCGCTTCTGGGACTTCGCGGTGGCGGTCTATGGCGCACCCGATGTGAGCGAGGAATGCCTGGGCCTGCAGGCCCGCTATGGGGTGGACGTCAATTTGCTGCTGTTCGCCACCTATGCCGGAGCGGCACTGGGATGGAGCTTCGATGATTCCGACCTGAACGGACTCGTAAAGGCAAGCGAGGCCTGGCAACGCGACGTGGTCGCAAGGCTGCGCGCCGCCCGCGTGGCGATGAAGCCGTACGAGAAGGACCCGCGCGCCGAAATCGCGGGTCAGGTCGCGGCGCTGCGCCAGACCGTGAAGGACAGCGAACTGGCCGCCGAGCGGATCGAGCAGATCATGTTGCTCGACTGGGTACGCGGCCGGCTCGGCGACCGGCCCCGCGACCGAAGAGGAGATTGCGCGGCCGCAGCCGCCGCCAATGTCAGCGCCCTGCTCGCCCGGCATGGCGACGATGGCGACACCGCGCCCCCGCGCATCAGCAATCTGATGTCGGCGGCGCTGCGATACGCGCGCACATCCTGACGCGCACGCCTGTCCCCCGGTCGCGGAGGCGCATACAACAAAGGCCCCGGCAATGCCGGAGCCTTTGTCTCGGAGATCCGAAAGCGAAGGATGCGGATCAGTACTTGAATTCCGGCATGTTCTTCAGCTGGTCCTTGTTGGCATTCATGACCGCGCGGTCCGGATACCATTGACGGTCCGAACCGGCAGCGCCCGTGGTGCGCGTGCCGCCCTCGTTGGCGAATTTCAGGCGGTCCATCGGCACCATGACGTCGCGTTCGCCGATGCCGAGTAAACCGCCGACACCGATCCCCGCGCCAGCCACGCGGCCGGAGGAGTCGATAATCAGTTCATTGATCTCGCCGAGATTTTCGTCCTGCTGGTTATAGACATTGACGCCGATCAGCTTGGACGCACGCCACTGGCCGGTCGCAGCCATCGGGGCGGTCTGGGCGGGTGCAGTCTGCGCTGCCGGCGGCGTGGCCGGGCGCTCGACAGGCTGCTGTGCGAAGGCGGCGGGGGCCGCGAGTGAACAGGCGACAAGAGCGCCGGCAAGAATGCGCATGGGATGAACTCCTCGTTCGTGATGTAAGAGGCTTGTTCAAGCCATAGCTGCGACAATCGTTCCCGCAACGATCGGTCCACGCGGGAATTTCTTTAAGACGCAAAATCTGCACGAAGCGCGGCCGCTCCCTGCGCTGCCTCAAGCTTCGAGGCGCGCCGCCGGCATGTCGGCCTCGCCTGCGATCTGCAGGAGATATTGCCCGTATTCGGTATTGCGCATCCGCTCGCCGGCAGCGGCAACCTCCGAGGCCAGGATCCAGCCATTCGAAAGCGAGACTTCTTCCAGGCAGGCGATCTTCAGGCCCTGCCGGTGCTCGATGACACGCACATATTCGCCTGCTTCGAGAAGCGAGTCGAAAGTTCCCGTATCCAGCCAGGCATGTCCGCGGCCAATACGCATGACATCCAGCGATCCGTCTTCGAGATAAAGCTGATTCAAGTCGGTGATTTCGAGTTCGCCACGCGCCGACGGCCGCACGCGTCTGGCAAACTCCACCACGCGGCTGTCGTAAAAATAAAGCCCCGTCACCGCCCAGTTCGATTTCGGCATACGCGGCTTTTCCTCGATCGACAGCACCCGGCCGGTGTCGTCGAACTCGACCACACCGTAGCGCTGCGGGTCGCGCACACGATAGGCGAAAACACGCGCACCGGCTTGAGCTTCCGCCGATGCTCGCAGCATGCCGGTCAGCGCACCGCCATAGAAAATATTGTCGCCCAGCACCAGCGCGGCCGGACCACCGGCCAGAAAGTCCTCGCCGATCAAAAAGGCCTCGGCCAGACCGCGCGGCTCGTCCTGCACGGCATAGGTGATGTCGATCCCCCATTGCCGCCCGTCGCCCAGCAAGGCTTCGAAGACCGGCGTATCGCGCGGGGTCGAGATCAATAGGATGTCGCGAATGCCGGCCAGCATCAGCACCGAGAGCGAATAATAGATCATCGGCTTGTCGTAGATCGGCAGGATCTGCTTGCTGACCACCGATGTTACCGGATGCAGGCGCGTACCATGTCCGCCGGCCAGCACGATGCCTTTGCGTTCCGCCGTCGGCTTTTGCTTGACCTGAACGTTCATGCTGTCATGCAGCCGCTTTGGACAGCCGCACGATGACGCCCCCGGATACGAGCGCACCTGTCGCCGGTCACAGCCACTGCGTCACCTCGGCAAACAGCGGCAGTTTGCGATCCTTGTCCGACAGATGGGCGTCGGCATCCGCCACCGGCCAGTCGATATTCAGATCCGGATCGTTCCAGCGGATGCCGAATTCGTGCTGCGGGGCATAATAGTCCGAGACCTTGTAGATAATCTGCGTGTCCGGTTCGAGCGTGCAATAGCCATGCGCGAATCCCGCCGGCACAAGGATCTGCAATCCGTCATAGGCGGAGATTTGCGCGGTCACCGTCTGTCCGAAAGTCGGCGACGAGCGGCGGATATCGACTGCGACATCGAGAATGCGTCCGCTCACCACCCGCACCAGCTTGTCCTGCGCGAAGGGATGCATCTGGTAATGCAGGCCGCGGATTGTGCCCCGCTCCCGCGAGCGCGCATGATTATCCTGCACGAAGTCCAGTACGATGCCGGCTTCGGCAAACGCCTTCCGGTTATAGGTCTCGCAGAAGGAGCCGCGCGAGTCACCGAAAGTCTTCGTCTCGATCAGGAGCACGTCGTCGATGGCCAGCGGCCTGACCTCGAGCCCCATCCCGGTCACCGCACGATGTTCGAAATTGCCGCGCCCGAGGCGACCGGAGCTACCGCAGAGCCGATCACGTTCAGGAATTTCTGCACCTCGGTCAGCGGTGCATTCGCAACATAGAGGATGTCGTTGTTACGCATCTGGAAGGCGCGCGCCATGAAATAGGCATTCGCATTGCGCATGTTCAGCCGGTACACCACCGGCACATAACTGGAGGCCATCTGATCGGCGCGCTCGGGCAGCATCTGCGCCACCAGCGAAGCGGGCTCGAAGCGCAGCAGAAACACGCCAGTGGAGTCGGCACGGAAATCGAGCAGCCCGCCGGCCCGCGCAATCGCCTGTTCAAGGGTCATGCCGGCCGCGTCGAAGGGAATGAGTTCGTTGCGGCCGGTGCCGCCAAAGGCGGTGAAACGCTGCGGCTCGCGCATCACGGTGAGGACGTCGCCGGGACGCACAAACACATTCTCGCGCGCGTCGGCGAGCAGCGTGTTGAACGGGATATTGGCCGATTTCTCGTCGCGGGTGAGGCGCACAAAGACTTCATGTCCCGGCGCGCGCAGACCGCCCGCGGCGGCCACCACATCGAGCACACGATCGCCCTTGACACTGACCGGCGCCAACATGCCGTTGGTGACTTCGCCGGTGACCGTGACGGTGTTGTTGCGATTGCGGGTAATGGTCACGACCGCCTGCGGCTCGATTGCCTTGCCCTTCAGCGAACTGACGATCAGGGCTTCGGCTTCCGCGGGGCGCAGCCCGGCGAGTTTCAGACGCCCGGCATATGGCACCTGCACGGTGCCGTTCTGCGACACCTCCTGCTCGGGGATTGTCGCGGTGCGCGACCCCGGAGTGACATTTCCGACGCTCGCGGTCGAGAACAGGCCGCCGGAGGCCGCTTCCCAGATGGTGATGGTGACGGCATCGCCGGTGCCGATCCGCACATCCGGTGGACGCCGGCTGTCCTTGAACATGCCATACAGCGTAGGCGTCGAGCGTTTGGCGAGAATTGCGGTCACGCGCGGATCGATATCCACGATCACGTAGCCGGTTATGACGCTCTCGGTGCTTTCATTGGAAACGATTTCCGCGCTGGTCGGCCCGGCGGACGGCAAGGCTGCGCAACCGGACAGAACCGCCGCGCAGGCGCAAACCAATAACTTGCTCAGTTGCCCCCCAGGCACGCAGAGCTCCCCAATTCCTAGTTACGGGGAACCGTAACCCAGTAATCCTTACCGGCAATAGACCGGCAGATGAATATTTACAGATGCGCCAAAATCGCAACACAACTTACGCGTCATAAAAATGTGATTTATATTATTGAAATGAAAGGATTTTTCGGAGCTGCAATGCAAGATGTGCGAAACGCGGGGGTGCAACCGGGGCCGGATTGGCCGCAACGCTTTATTAACCATGCGCTCAACACTGCATGTCTTCCCGCCGCAGAAACCGCGTGTCAGGGAATCGGCAAGCGCACAGCCGCAAGGGCTTGCCGATACGCTACAAATTCAAGGGTGGATCAGGGGCGCCCGGCAATCTGCTCGACCAGCCGCACGATGGAGCGGCGCAGGCCGGCATTCGAGATCGTGTTGAAAGTCGAGAGCAGCTTGAACGCATCCGGCTGGGTGACGACTTCGGTCGGCAGGGATCTTGTTTCTGTCGTTTGCTGATCGCCAGTAGCGAAGAAATACTCGACATTGCAGCCCAGCACCTGCGCGATCTGCTGAAGGCGGCCGGCCCCGACCCTGTTGATGCCGCGTTCGTATTTCTGCACCTGCTGGAAGGTCACACCAACACGGGTGCCAAGTTCGGTCTGTGACAACCCCTGCTCCATGCGACGGATGCGGATCCTGCGGCCGACCTCGAGATCCGCCTCGGTTGAGCGCTTGGTAGATTTCGTGGCCTCAGACATCGTCACGTCGCACCGCCTCTGTAGCGGCGAACAAGCCGCTACTCATGTTTGGGTTTGTCGCCCATACCAACGAGTACGTGTGATTTATGGTTCCGCCAAGGCAGTTTTCCGACAGGATGTAGGGGTTTTCCTTACAAATTCGGCATCTGAATACCAAATCTTGCGGGTTGCAGGCATGACGTGCTGCTATTGGTGCGGTAAAGGCGGGATCGAGGCATTGCGCCCGGTCGGATTGGCGTGAAACTTCCTGTAGTTTATGTTCTCGTCGTTCCGAGTCCCTTTGATGGCCCCGTTCGTCACGTCCCTCGCCGCACACGCCGCAAATCTGCGCTACCGGTCGGTGCGCGTGCAGGTTGCCCTCTTGACGGGCGTGCTGGTGTTGCCGCTGCTCGCGCTGACGGCCATCGTGGTTCAGCAGAACATTATTGCGGAACGCACCCGGCTCGAACAACTCGCCTATCATCACCTTGGCCGGCTCAGCGAGCAGATCGATAACGAATTGCGCGACGTCGAACGCGCCATGATGCTGCTTGCGAAATCGCCGGCCCTGCGTGACGGCGCGCTGGACGATTTCTACAAGGTGGCCAATTTTGTCGCCCAACCCCAGCACATCCGCATCAGCCTGCGCGATGAGAAGACGCGGGCGATCCTGATGGATACCAGGCTGCGCCCGCCGGATCTGCAACAGCCGCACCGGCGGCCCGCGGATCACGCGCTGGCCATGCCCGGCCCGATGAGCATATCCGGCCTGACCTTCGACGACTTCACCGACACCTTCGCGATTTTCATGACCATCCCGGTCGCGGTCGACGGTCAGCAGCGCTATCAGCTGTCGGCGGCGCTCGATCCGACCTTCATCACCGCGATGATGGAGAAGGAAGGCTTGCCGGCACAATTCGCCGCCGCCGTGCGCGATTCCAATCGCGTCCTGGTGGCGCGCAGCCGCCAGCATGACGATTTCGTCGGCAGAGCGCTGCCGGCCTATACGGCCCATGACGAGCTCGACAGAGGTGTCCGCTACGGTCCCGATCTGCAGGGCGTCCATCACCGCTGGTATTTCCAGAAGACCGAACGCGGCGCATTCTTTGTCGTGATCGGCATCCCGCAATCGGTTTTCGACGGTCCGATCAATCTGGCCATGGCCAGTATCGGAGTGCCGGCGCTGGCCTTTCTCGGCTTCGCGTTCCTGTGGGGCCGCCAGACCAGCGACCGGATTTCCGAAGCGGTACTCGGCCTCACCCGCATTGCGCATGGTCCGGTGCGCCAGCCCGGCCGCACGGCCTTGCGCGAGACCGACGAGGTGTCGGGCGTCATTGCCGGATTGAGGGCCCGCAAGGAGCAGCAGGCGCTGGCGGTGGAGGCCGCGCGTATCGGCACCTTTGTTCGCGACCTTGAGACAAACGAGATCGACTGGTCGGATCGCGCGACCGAAATCCTCGGGCTGCCGCGCAGCGAGGTCAACACCCGGCCGAAATTCTACGCGCTCCTGCATGAGAGCGACCGCACCGTCATCGAGAAATCCGCCGACGCTGCGGTGCAAAACCGCGACTGGTTCAATTTCGAATACCGGGTCGTGCATCCGCATACAGGCGCGGTGCGCTGGGTCTCCTCGCGCGGCCGTGCCGAATATGCTGCGGACGGAACGCCCTTGCGGCTGCATGGCGTGGTCATCGACATGACCGACCGTCAGCGCGCGGAAGCCGATCGTATCGAATTGCGCCGCCAGCTCATGCGTGCGCAGGAGGATGAGCGCGCGCGCCTGTCGCGCGAATTGCACGACCAGACTGCGCAGAGCCTCGTGGCGATCCAGACCAATGCCTGGCGCGTCCAGTCCAGGCTCCCGCCCGAGCAGCGCGAAGCCCTGCAGACCATTCGCGAACAGCTGAACGGGCTGCATGGCACGTTACGCAATCTGGCTTGGGAATTGCGCCCGCCGGCGCTGAACGAATTGGGGCTGACAGCGCTGCTCACGCAGCACATCGCGCGATGGAGCGAGCAGAGCGGGATCGATGCGGATTTCTACGGCACCGCAAATATCCTCGACGACCTTCCCGAGGACGTCAAGATCGTCATCTACCGGGTCGTTCAGGAAGCCCTGACCAACATCGCAAAGCACGCAACAGGCGCGACCTCATCGAGTATCGTTGTCGTCCGGGAATGTAACCTTCTGCGGATCGCCATCGAGGATAACGGTTGCGGTTTTCAGAACGACAAGGAACGCCATGCACAATCCGGGCTCGGCCTGCACGGCATGCGCGAGCGGCTGCTGCTGATCGGCGGCACGCTCGATATCGAGACGGGCCCGAAGGGCTCGGGTCTTTTTGTCGAGATAGCGCTCACATGACGGCGGTTACCCCCGCAAGGATACGCATCATCGCGGCCGACGATCACCCGCTGGTGCTCAAGGGCCTGATCGAATTGCTCGTCACGCAACCGGATTTCGAGATTGTCGGGCAGGCTTCGGACGGCGCGGAAGCGGCCCGCATCGTCTGCGCCATCCAGCCCGATATTCTGATCCTCGATCTGTCGTTGCCGAAACTGCACGGCATTTCGGTCGTCAAGGCAATCGTCAATGCCAGATGTCCGACGCAGGTGATCGTCCTCACGCTGCACGAGGAACGCATATTCCTCAATCAGGTCATTGAAGCCGGCGGCCGCGGCTATGTGCTCAAGCGCTCCAGTCCCGACAATGTGATTCATGCCATTCGCGAAGTCATGAAAGGCGGGCTTTACGTCGACCCCGCCATCGCTGCCAGCGTGCTGGATCCTGCTCCCGGCAAGCAGCGGAATTTCCCACGTATCGCGGATATGTCACCGCGTGAAGCGCAGGTCCTGGAACTCACCGCGCGCGGGCTGACCAGCAAGGAAATCGCGCACCGGCTCGATCTCAGCATCAAGTCGGTGGAAACGTTCCGCGCCCGCGGGTCCGCCAAGGCCGGGCTGACGTCACGCTCCGATATCGTTCAATACGCGATTGCCCAGGGCTGGCTCACCAGCATTCGCTGAAACCCGAGACGGAACGCCGTCCGCGCCGCCCTTCGTCCGTCGTCGCCTGGCCGACAATACGCCTGCACATTCCATGTCGCCTGCACATTTCATTAAGCTAACTCTCACTTCACGTTGACGGCTCGGAACCTCCGCCTGCGCTCGGGACTTTGGGCATCAGACAGAGGGCAGCACCCATGACCAGGCTCCGGACATTCATCAAGGCACACAACGCGCGGAACTCCGCTTACGACGTGACGATCAACGAAGACAGCTCGGATGCTTTCACGATCCTTATGGCAGTTATCGTGTCCTGCGCCGGAGCTGCATTCTATTTCTACGTTTGATGACGCGACGCTGCACGTTGTTACGTGCATTGCCGGTCAGTCCGGAACCCGATTGTCGTCATTGCATTAAAGGCCTTGCCAAACAGGAGACAATGCAATGGCTGAAAGCAGTGGAAGCGGCGTGCTGGGTGTGCTGGTCGGGGCGGCGCTTGTGATTTTTGTCGGCGCTGCGGTGCTGATGTTCACCGGCGCTCTCGCACCGAAGGGACCGACTTTCACGATCGAATTGCCGAAGGCCAATTGATCGCACGAACCGTTCGGCATCAATTCTGGATATCGGAACAAAGTCGATCACAGTGAATTGAAAGGCGCGCCAAATGGCGCGCCTTTTTTTCTTTGCTGGGAGACGTCCAATGAACGGTGTCATCTATCTCATCGGTCTGATCGTTGTGATCATGGCGGTGTTGTCGCTTGTCGGCCTGCGTTGAGGAGAGGCGGCACATGACAAGCCAACTCGACACCGCAATTGTCGACCGTCCTTACATTCAATGGGGACCGGTCATTGCAGGGGCTATCGCCGCCTCCGCCATCTCATTCCTGATGCTGACATTCGGCGGCGCCATCGGACTGTCGCTGGCATCACCATGGCCCTATGAGGGCGCAAGGGCCAGCCACATCGCCATTGCCATCGGCATCTGGACTGCCGTGGTGCAGATCGGCGCGTTTGCAGCGGGTGGATATCTCGCAGGCCGCTGCCGTTCGCGCTGGGATGCAGGCTATCCGGACGAAAGCCAGTTTCGCGATGGCGCGCATGGCTTCATGGTCTGGGCGGTCGGCATTGTCGTCGGCGCCCTGCTGCTCGCTCTTGCAGGCGCCAGCGGCGTGAAGACCGCTGTCGAGTCGACAGCCACAGTGGCGGCTGGGGCGGCAGGTGGCGCCACAGCACGCGGACCCGAAAGCCTCGGTACCTCGCCGACCGATTACGCGGTCGATCTTCTGCTGCGGCCGGCTCCCAATGCACAGCAGCCCGCGGCCGTTGGCAATGCACCCGGCCAGACCGCCGGCAACCGCGATGAAGTCTCGCGTGTCTTCGCCAACGCGATCGCCAACAGCGCATTGACCGCGGGCGACCGCGATTATCTCGCGGCGCTGGTCACCGCGCGCACCGGCCTGCCGCAAGCGGAAGCCGAGCAGCGTGTCACGCAGGCGGTGCAGGAGGCCCAGCGCCGCGAAATCCAGGCGCGCGAAGCCGCCGACACGGCGCGCAAGACGGCGGTCCTGTCCGGCTTTCTGGCTGCGGCCTCGATCCTGATCGGGCTCGGGGCTGCGATTGCGGGGGCGAGCCTCGGCGGACGGCATCGCGACCAAAGCGTCATGCCGCTGATGTTCGGCCGCCGCTTCTGGTAACCCGAAAGGGGGGCAATCGCCGCACACCGGGCGTTTGCCCCGC